>CAZJJQ010000091.1:4334-9946 GCA_964546345.1 uncultured Planctomycetales bacterium | reverse complement strand
CACCGCGCGTCGCGCAGCCGCGGCAGGGTGACGAGCCCCGCGAGCCCGCACGCCGCCCCGAAGCCGCCCGCCAGCAGGAACAGCGTCGGCGCCCCGTGGCGCGCCGCGACGGCGCCGGCCACGACCGCGGAGAGCGCGGTCATGCCGCTCACGGTGAGGTGCACGAGCGCGAACACCTTGCCCGCGCGACCGTCCCCCACGTGCTGCTGCAGCAGGCTCGTGCGCGCGACGACGATGGCCGGGATGCACATCCCGTGCACGAGGACCAGCGCGAGCGCGAGCGGGTAGGAGCGCACCCAGAAGAACGGCACGTACGTGAGCCCGTCGAAGAGCATGCCGAGCAGGATGAGGCGGCCCTTCGGCCACGTCGTGCCGAACCTCCCGAGGACCAGGGCCCCGAGGAGGAAGCCAAGGGCCATCGAGCCCTCGAACCACGCGGCGTGCGCGGCGCCGAGCCGGAGGTCGTCCTTGACGAAGTGCGTGGCGCCGACGATGGCGGGCCCCATGATCGCGAGGTTGTCGAGCGCGGTGAGCACGAGCAGCCCCACGAGCAGGCGGTCCCGTGCGGCCGTCGCGAGCCCGTCGCGCGCCTCGGCGAACAGGGAAGGCCGAGGGGGCCTGGAGGAGGGAGGGGGCGGCGGGGGCAGGCCGTCGCCCCCCGGGGACGGGAGCGGCGGCAGGCGCAGGGCGGCGAGGGTGAGCGCGCTCACGAGGAAGGTGGCGCCGTCGAGCGCGAGCACGGTCACCAGGCGGGAGGTGTCCTGCGGATCGGTGCCGAGGAGCGCGCCGCCGAGCCACAGCCCGAGCAGCTGGGCGAGCTGGCCCGAGGTCTGGAAGGCGGCGTTGAAGCGGAGGAGGGAGCGGCCCTCGGCGAGCCGCGGCAGGAGGGCGTCGCGGGCCGGCAGGAACGGCGTGGAGGCGCTGGCGAGGAGGAACGTCGTGACCGCGAGGAGCGGGAACGAGAGGCCGACCGCGTGCGCCGCGAGGGGGAGGCCGAGGAGGATCGCGGCGCGGACGAGGTCGCTCGTGACGAGGATGCGGCGGCGGTCGGCGCGATCCACCCACGCACCGGCGAACGGCCCGAAGAGGAGGAACGGCACGGCCGCAAGGAAGACGACGGAGCCCGTGGCCGCCGGCGAGCCCGCGAGCGACGCCGCGAGCCACGCCACGGCGCCGACGAAGACGGCGTCCCCCATCTGGGAGACGAACTGCCCCGTCCACAGGAGGATGGCGTTCCGCCGGAACCGGTCGATGATCGTGCCTCGTGCGCGCGCGCGCGGGCCCATGTGACCACGGCGACCGCGGGAAGCGGAGCATCCGGGAGCGACGCCGGCGGCGCACCCCGGAACGAACGTGTCGGACACGTTCGCTCCGCCCTCCCGGCGCGCGGTCCCCCTCGTCGGGGAAGATGCGGCCGCGTCCCCTCCCCCTCCCCCCGGATCCGCCCCCCATGCTTCGGTTCCTGAGCATCTGCCTCGGCGGCGCGTTCGGCACCGGCGCCCGCTACCTGCTCGGAGGGTGGATCGGACGTCTCGCCGGCTTCCCCCTGGGCACGTTCACGGTGAACGTGCTCGGCTCCTTCCTGATGGGACTGCTCAGCGAGGTGGCGCTGACCTCGGAGGCGATCTCCCCCACGCTGCGGCTCACCCTGGCGACGGGCGTCCTCGGAGGCTTCACCACCTACTCGAGCTTCAACTACGAGACCGTGGAGAGCCTCCGGGGCGGCGCGCTCGGCCTCGCCGCGCTCTACGTCGCGCTCACCCTCGTCGTGTGCCTCCTCGCGGGGTTCCTCGGGCTCTCCGCCGGGCGCGTGCTCGTCGGCAGGTGAGGTCCCCGTGCCGCGGGACGGCCCCCTCCGCGGCGGCCCGCTCGCGGCGGCTCGCCCCTACCGAGGCGATGCGATCGCGTCGGTCCCGGGGTCCAGCTCGCCCGCCGCGCGCGCGAGCCAGTACGCGAAGAGCCAGTCGGCCCGGGTATGGGTCCGCACGGGATCGGGGACGGCGAGCTGGGGATCGAGGGGGACGTGCGACGACTCGACCTTCCACTGCCACGTGTCGTTGGGGCGCATCCAGACGGGGACGATGGGCCCGTCGAACTGCTGCGCGACGTAGATCATGGCCTGCTCGCCCGGCGGCATGTCGGTCAGGGTCTGCCGCAGCTCCTCGACCATGTCGGGACGGTCGGGCGCCTGGCCCGAGAGCAGCTCCATGGCGAGGAAGCCGCCGTTCTGCCACCCGCGCGTCTTCGCGCGCAGGTCGCGCAGGGCGCGGGCGACGTTCTTCTGCACCCGCGGCTCGCCCACGGTCGCGAGCACGAGGAGCGCCATGTGGACCATGTTCATGTTGGACGCGGTGGTCACGTGCCCGCCGAACCACGTGTACTGCGCGTCGAGGGCGTGGACCCAGCCGTCGTCGCGCAGCTTCGCCCAGGCATGGTCGAGCTCCGGGCACGGGAAGACCGCCTTCCCCGCGAGGATCGTCGCGAGCCCGATGGCGGCGTAGGGGCCGTTCTCGAACACGAGCCCCGACTTCGCCTCGAGCACCCCGTACTTCGTCACGCGCCCGTCGGCGTCTCGCACCTTCATCTTCCCGCTCCACAGCCGCCGGGCGATGGCGCCGAGGTTGCGGGAGGCGTAGCCGCGGATCTCGGCGTCCTCGACGTACTTGTGGAGGAACCACCAGCCGAGCGTCATCCCCGCCAGCGTGTCGCGGCTGGGATCGCGCCGATAGCAGAGCCCTCCGCCGAGGGGGGAGACGACGATGCGCTCTCCGGGCGCGGCGCCGGGCGCCAGCCGTCCCACCGACCGGGCGATGCATCCCTCGACGCCGGTCGCCCGCGACAGGAGGTCGAGCCCTGCGGCCAGGCGTCGGCACAGGAGGAGGGCCTCGGGGTCGCGGGTCGCGTGCCACCGGCACGCCATGGCGGCCGCGTAGGCGCCCGTCCAGATGCCGGTGTCGTCCTCGGGGAGGATGTCCACGGACAGCTGGTCGGCGGTCGCGCCGGGACGGTGTCGATAGGCGAGGACCCCCTCGGGGGAGATGTGGCGGGACGCCGTGTTGTGGTCTACGCGGCGCGCGCGGGCCGACAGCGCCACGTCCCGGGGGTCGGGCGGGCCGTACGGCGCGGCCTGCGCCGTTCGGAGCACGAGGAGCGCGAGGAGGGAGAGGACGAGGACCCGGAGCGCGCGGGGCATCCCGGCGATTCTAGGCAGAGAGCCGGGGGAAGGGGCCGGACCCGTGGCCGCCCCCCCTTCCCGCGCCCATCCCCTCCCCGGCCTACTCCGGGTCCCGGAGCGTCTTGAGGAACTCGATCAGGTAGGCCTGGTCGTTCGCCGAGAGGGCCGCGAACGCATCCCGGGAGGCCTGGGCCTCGCCGCCGTGCATGAGGATCGCCTCGGTGATCGTCGTGGCGCGCCCGTGGTGCATGAAGGGGGGCTCGGAGGCGAAGCCCCAGAGCTTCTTGGTGAGCCACAGCCGCGTGGGCACGCCGGCCTGGACGAGCGCCTCCGTGTCGAGGGCGGGCCCCAGGTCGTGACGCTTGAAGTCGGTGAAGGCGGGGACGTCCACGTGCCCGTCCGCGGCCTTCTCGAGGTGGGGCCCGGGGCCGGCGAGCGTGAGGTCCACGGAGAGCGGCTGGCTCACGTCGGCGGGACGCAGGTTGCCGGCCGGATTGTAGGGGTTGGGCTCGGTGAACACGGCGCTGTCCAGACGCAGCGACGGCACGTGGCAGGTCGCGCACCCGATCAGGCCGAAGATCGAACGGCCCGAGGAGGCCGCGAGCCGGTGCTTGAGGCTCGCCGGCACGACCGGGATCGGGGCCGGCAGGGTGGCCTGGAAGATCGTGACCGCAGTCATGTCGCCCACCGTGAGCTCGTTCGCCAGCCCGTCGCCGTCGGGGTCGAGGCCCAGGCCGAACCGCTCCGTGGACTGCATGCCGTGGTGGTGGTTCATGGCGTTGTTGCTGAACTCGCGCAGGGACACCACCACGCCCTTCTGGTGGAACGGCCGCACCACGAGATCGGCGTCGATGCCGGTCACCTGGCTCGTGTCCACCGTCCCGTTCGCGTGCGCGGTCACGCGCCCGAAGGCGATGCCCTTGGCCACGAGGTCGCGCGTCTCGTCGTGGCCGGAGAGCGCGGCGGCGGCCACGGCCTCCGCGCGGATCGCGTGGAGCGCGGCCGTGAGCTCGCGCGCCAGCAGCTCGATGAAGCCGCTGCCGAACATGCCGAGCGTGTTGCGCTCGTTGGCGACGCTCGCGAGCGTGTGGTCCTGGAACCCGTCGCCGTCGCCCGCGGGCTGCTCGAAGTTCACGAAGGGGAACCGCTGGCCGAGGACGAAGACGTTCGCCACCTGGTCGCCCCCGCCGCCGATGGAGGGCAGGTTGTGGCAGCCGGCGCAGGCGTTCGCGTCGGGCCCGGAGATCCGGTTGAAGTTCTGGGGGAAGGCCCGGGGCAGGCGCGCGGCGCCGGTGCCGGTGGAGGTGGGCCGCCCCTGTCCGTCGAGGGTGTTGAACGATGCGGCGAAGAGCGCCCGCCCGGCCGCGATCAGCTGCTCCACCGGGACGGCGCCGGCCTCGACGGACGCCTGCGACACGTGCGTGCGCACCACGGGCCCTTCGCCGAGCGGCTCCCCCCCGGGGCCGTCGATGACGAGGGTCGGGGTGTTCGCCGGGAGGATCTGGAGCGACTTGAGGAAGCCGAGGACCTTGTCCCGCTCGGACGGGGCGAGCGCCGCGAACGCGTCGCGGGAGGCCTGCGCCTCGCCGCCGTGGGCGAGGACGGCCTCCGCGATCGTGGTCGCGCGGCCGTGGTGAAGGTAGGGCGGCTCGCTGGCGAAGCCCCAGAGCTTCTTCGTGAGCCAGAGCTTCGTGGGGATGCCCCCCTGCACCAGGTGCTCGTTGTCGAGCAGGGGGCCCATGTCGTGCCGCTTGAGGTCGGAGTAGATCGGCACGAGGACCGTGCCGTCGGGCTCCTTCGGGAGGTGCGGTGCCTCCCCCACCTGCGTGAGGTCGAAGGCGAGCGGGGCGGGCACGTCGGAGGGCCGCAGGTTGCCGCTCGGATTGAAGGGGTTGGGCTCCCGGAACGTCGGGTCGCTCACGCGCATCGTCGGCACGTGGCACACGGCGCAGCCGAGGGTGCCGAAGAGCGCCTCGCCCTCCGCCACCGCCTGGCGCAGCCCCGGCTCCGGGGGCAGGACGCGCCCGGGCACGGGGAGGGTGGCCTGGAACACGGTCAGGGCCGTGACGTCGCCGACGCTCAGCTCGTCGGCGATCCCGTCGCCGTCGGCGTCCACGCCCGCGCCGAACCGCTCGCTGGACTGCATGCCGTGGTGATGGTTCATCGCGTTGTTGGTGAACTCGCGCAGCGACACCACGGCGCCCTTCTGGTGGAACGGCCGCACGACGAGGTCCTGGTTCACGCCGACCACGAGGGAGGTGTCCACGGAGCCGTCCGGGTGCGCCGTGATCGAGCCGAAGGCGACGCCCTTCGCGACGAGGGGCCGCGTGTCGTCCGCAAGCGACGAGCGCGCCGCGGCGACGGAGGCGGCGCGGATCCCCTGCAGCTCGAAGGTCATCTCGCGGGCGAGGAGCTCGACCCATCCCGCGCCGTACAT
>CAZJJQ010000091.1:0-4324 GCA_964546345.1 uncultured Planctomycetales bacterium | reverse complement strand
GCGTGTTGCGCTCGTTCGCCACGCCCTCGAGCGTGTGGGCCTCCCCGCCGTCGCCCTCGCTCGGCGGCGGGTCGAAGTTGACGAACCCGAACCGTTGGCCGAGGACGAAGACGTTGGCGACGTTGTCGCCGCCGGCCCCCGAGCGGGGCAGGTTGTGGCACCCGGCGCACGCGTTGGCGTCGGGGCCGGAGATGCGGTTGAAGTTCTGCGGGGCCTCCCGCCGGGAACGCGGGACGCCGGTGCCGGTGGTCTCGGGCCGGCCCGCGCCGTCGAGCCCGTTGCAGCTCGCGTCGAACAGCATCTTGCCGCGCACGATCAGGTACGGCACGTCCGTCGCGTCGAGGCGGAGCGACGCCTGATCGACGTGACCGGAGAGCACGGGCGTCTCGCCGAGCGCGCCGCCGCCGCCGTCGGACTCGCCCCCGCATCCCGGGAGGGCCGAGGACGCCGCGAGGCCCAGGCACGCGGCGAGCAGGCGGGCAGGGACGAGGCGCTGCGACATGGAGAGCATCTCCGAGGGGTGGGCCGGACCGGCGAGGCGCGACCCCACATCTTCGCGCAGGGCGTACCGGACGCAACCTCGGACCCCGCGGTCCCTGGACCCACCGGAAGCGGTGGCCCGCCCTCACGCCGAGGCGACGAGGAGGATGCTCGCGGACACCGCGGCGCCCCTCTCCAGCTTGGACACGCCTTTTGCGTGCGCCGCCCGCCACCCCTCCTACGCTCCTCGTGTCCCTCGGAGGTGCCGCATGTCCCGTGCTCTCCCCCGCCGCGCGCTGCTCGTCGCCGCGGCCACCCTGCTCACGCTTCCCGGTGCCCGCTCCGTCCGCGCCGGGGACGCCCCGCCGACGAACGAGGCGACGGAGGGGTCGCGCCTCACGCTCGCCACCGAACGGGTGATCGTCTTCAAGGACGGCTACGCGCTCTTCTCGAAGGTGGGCACCGCCACGGCGGACGGCGAGGGGCGGGTCTTCACCGACGCGGCGCCGACGAGCGCCGTCCTCGGGACCGTGTGGGCCACGTCCGAGGCGCGGAAGGTGATCGGCCTGCGGTCCGAGACCGTGACGAAGGTGGAGCGCCGGGAGACCAGGGGGACGGCGCTGTCTCCTCTCGAGCTGCTGCGCGCGAACGTGGGTCGCGACGTCACGGTCGAGTTCACCCGCGAGGGGGTCGCCGCCCTCGCGGGACGCCTGCTCTCGATCCTCGAGGCGCCGCCGAGGGCGCCCGACGTCCCCGGCGAGACGCCGCCCCTCGACGGCCCGGCGGGCCGCGACGTGCACGGGCTGGACCCCACGGGCGGCGCCTACGCGGCGCTCCTCCTCTCGAGCGGGGCGACCCAGGTCTTCCCCATCGCCGAGGTCCGCACGATCTCGGGCCGCGAGCTCGTCATGGAGGTGGTGCGGGCGGAGGAGGTCACGACGCGCGCACGCCGCCTCACCCTCGACCTCGGGGCCGAGGCCGCGGGCAAGCCTCAGACCGTCCGCCTCCTCTACTTCACCGACGGCATGCGATGGATCCCGACCTACCGCGTCGGGGGGGGGCTCGTGACCGACGCCGAGCTCGCGCTGCAGGGCGAGGTGATCAACCAGGCCGAGGACGTGAGGGGCGCCGCGCTCGATCTCGTGGTCGGCGTGCCCGCCTTCCGGTTCAAGGACGTCGGCTCGCCGCTCACCCTCGAGTCGGTCCTGCGCGGCACGCTCTCCCGCGTCGCGCCGCAGGTGATGGCGCAGCAGATGGCCAGCAACCGGTTCACCAACGCCTTCGACAACGACCGCGGCGGCGTGGACGCCGTCGAGGCCGCGGGGCCGTCGGCGCTCGCGACGGCCCCCGAGCTCGCCATGGAGGCCTCGCAGGACCTCTTCCTCTACGGCGTGGGCAAGGTCACCCTGGGCAAGGGCGCCCGTGCGACGTTCCCGCTGTGGCAGAGCACGACGGCGCTGCGCCACCTCTACACGATGGACGTGCAGGTCGTGCGGAACTACGCCTCGGGCGAGCACAGCTACCGCAGCTCCAAGCACGCCATCGCGGAGGAGACGCGCCCGAACCGTACGGGCGGGTCGAGCCCCGTCTGGCACGAGCTCGAGCTCGGGAACGGCGGGTCGCTGCCCTGGACCACGGGCGCCGCCCTCGTGCTGAAGGACGGCGTGCCCCTCGGGCAGGACCTCCTCCCGTACACGGCCCCCGGCTCGAAGTCGCTGCTCCCCATGACGATCGCCGTGGATCTGCGCGGCAAGTACGACGAGCAGGAGGTCCGGCGCGAGGCGAGCGTGCTCAAGTGGTCGGGGAGCACCTACTCCCGCGTCACGAAGAAGGGGACCCTCACCCTACGCAGCAACCGGAAGGAGACGAGCCCGGTCCGCGTGACCCTCTCCCTCGGGGGCAGCGTGGACGCCGCCACCGAAGGGGGCGCCGTCCGGCTCAACGACCTGCGGGGCGACGACTGGGCGAGCGGGGCGGCCTCCGTGAACAACCACTCCGACGTCACCTGGGACCTGACCCTCGCGGCCGGGGAGACGAAGACGCTCGAGGTCACGTTCTCGTTCTACGTGCAGTGAACGGACGCGACGGAACCTGCCGTACCAGGCTCATCCTCCCGACGGGGTGGAGTCGAGCCCGGTCCGGTGCGTTCGCGTCCGCTCCGACCACCACGCCCACGCCGAGAGCAGGACGATCACCGCGTTGCGGGCGAGCGCCCACGCGCGCACCGAGAGGCCCGGCGGCCCCCGCCACCACATGCACCCGCACGTGGACTCCGTGGCGCCGAGGACCGTCACGCTCGCGACGGTGAACGCGATCACCGCGAGCGCGGACACCAGGGGCCCCCGATCGCCACGGCGGCCGCGGACGAGCCAGACCGCGAGCGCGAGCTCGAAGACCCCGAGCAGGAGCGCCACGATCGTGGCGGGGGTGGCCCCCCCCACCCACGGGGCGAGGATCCGCCCCGCGGGCGCGGGGTCGAGCGCCTTGTAGCTGCCGGCGAACGCCCAGATCGCGGCGAGCACGCCGCGCAGCACGGTCGGGGGCCGCACCCACCGCCACATCCGGCGCACGAGCCCGTCGCGCCCGGCTCGGGCTCCCGCCTCGCCGCCGGGCCCTCCGGCGCCCGCGCTCATCGGAGCCTCTCGAGGAACGCGCGCGTGCGCGGGTGCTGCGGGTCGCCGATCACCCGCGCCGGCGGCCCCTCCTCGAGGATGCGCCCGCCGTCGAGGAAGGCCACCCGATCCGCCGCCCCCTTCGCGAAGGCGATCTCGTGCGTCACCACGAGGAGGGCGCGGGCATGCTCCGCCGCCAGGTCGCGCATCACCTCCAGCACCTCGCCCACCGTCTCGGGGTCCAGCGCGCTCGTGGGCTCGTCGAAGAGGAGGATCTCCGGCTCCATGGCGAGCGCCCGCGCGATGGCCACACGCTGCCGTTGCCCGCCCGACAGCTCACGCGGCCACGCGTCCACCTTGTCGGCGAGGCCCACGCGCCCGAGCAGCGCGCGCGCCGAGGCCTCGGCTGCCTCCGCGGCGATCCCCCGCACGATCCGCGGGGCGAGCGTCACGTTCTCGAGGGCCGTGCGGTGCGGGTAGAGGTGGAACGCCTGGAAGACGAAGCCGATCCGCGCCCGCAGCGGCGCCCACGCCGCCTCGCGCGCGCGCGGGCGCACGTGCGAGGCCGGGGCCGGGACGCCCAGCACCTCCAGACGTCCTTCGTCGTGCGCCTCGAGCCCGTTCACGCACCGGAGCAGCGTGGACTTCCCCGACCCGCTCGCGCCGATGAGCGCCACCACCTCCCCCGGGGCCACCGTGAGCGAGACGCCGTCGAGGACCACGAGGTCCCCGAAGCGCTTGCGCACCCCGTCGAGGACGACGGCGGGCTTCACCGGCTCGGGGCCCTCATCGCCCGGGCCCGTCGGGGAGGACGCGGTCGAGGACGCGGAACTCCGGCTCGAACAGCCAGCGGTACGGCTCCCGCGGCAGGTCAGGGTCGTCCAGGGTCTGCATGCGCTGGTACGCCTCGCGGCTCGCGAAGTCGAACGCCTGCACGACCCGCCCGGTCGGGCCCGTCGGCCCCACCTCGTCGTACACCTCGTACCGATCGACGCCGTGGGCCTCCCAGTAGGGCTTCAGGCGCGTCCGGGCCTGCTCGAGGAACACCTCGCGGTGCCCCTCGGTCACGCGGAAGGTCACCAGGTAGAGGACTCGTCCCATGCGGTTGCGGCTCCGGCGGAGGTCGGCCCGGACCCTACCCGGGACCGGGCGCGGCCGGAACCCGCGGCGCCCCCGTCGGGGAGGGCCCCTGCGTCCCCCCCCCGCGCGCGCCGCACGCCGCCAGCCGCCGG
>CAZJJQ010000090.1:0-9973 GCA_964546345.1 uncultured Planctomycetales bacterium | reverse complement strand
GCCGGCCCCGGTCGCCCCTCCCTCGGCGCCCGCGCCCGCCGCGCCGTCCGCCGCCGAGCGGCCCGTGGAGGGTCTCCACGTCTTCACCGGCGGCGGCGACAAGGCCGTGCGCGTGTTCGATCTCCACGCGGGCAAGCCCACCGAGGCGGCGCCGGCCATCGGCGGCGTAGCGCTCTCGCTGGTCATGAGCGCCGACGAGAAGCGCGTCTACGTCGGTGCAGGCGACAAGATCGTGTACGTGCTCGACGGGGGCACGGGACAGGCGATCGGGAGGTACGAGGGCCATGCCGGCGCCGTCGGCGCCGTGGCCACCCACGGAACCCGGGTGTACGCGGGCGACGAGGGCTTCTCGATCCACGCCTGGGACACGGACACCGGCAAGTCCGTCGGCACCTTCGCGGGGCACACCGGAGGCGTGACCGCCCTTGCGGTGTCCGCGGACGGGACGAAGGTCTGCTCCGGCTCGCGGGATCGCACCGTCCGGGTGTGGGACGCCGCCGCCGGCAAGGAGCTGCTCACCATCACCGGGGCGACGGCCGAGGTCCTCTGCGTCGTGTTCTCGTCCGACGGCAAGACGCTGTTCGCCGGAGGTCGGGACGGCGGGGTCCGGGCGCTGGACGTGGCGGATGGCCACACGATCGCGACCTGGCCCACGAAGGCCAAGGTGGTCACGGGGCTCGCCCTCTCGCCCGAAGGCTCGATCCTGTACGTCGCCGGCGACGCTGCGGAGCTCGAAGCCCTCGGCACCGCGGACGGCAAGCCCATGGCCACCTACGCGACCGGCACGAAGGTGCCCACCTGCGTGGCGGTCACCAAGGACGGCCAGTGGATCGTCGCGGGCACCACGGACGGCGCGCTCCTGATGTGGAAGAAGGGGCGCAGCGAGCTCTCCTGGTCGCAGGACGACGCGCACAAGGGCACGGTCTTCGGGCTCGCGCTGACGAACGACGTCGGGCCCGCGACCCCGGCGCCGGAGGCCCCTGCGCCGGGCATGGAGACCCCGCCCCCTCCCGGGATGGACGACGGTCCCGGCATGGACGCGCCCGCCCCGGGCATGGAGGCGCCGGTCCCGGGGATGGACGCGCCACCCGGGATGGAGCCGCCGGCGCCCCCGGCGATGGAGCCCCCGACGCCCGCGCCGGAGGCTGCGCCCGGCATGGAGCCGCCCGCTCCCGGCATGGAGGCGCCGCCGCCGCCGGGGATGGACCCCGCTCCCTCCGCCCCCGGCATGGGAGGCTGAGCCGCCTCGAGCCACGCCGGCTCCCGGATGCGGGGGGCCCGAGTCAGGCGTAGCCGGCCAGCGCGAGCCCCGCCAGCCCCGCCGCGGTGGTCAGGATCGTGAGAGGCACGCCGATCCTGAGGTAGGCGACGAAGCCCAGCTCGACGCCCTCGCGGTGGGCTGCCTCGGCCACGATCAGGTTCGCCACCGAACCTACGAGCGTGAGGTTGCCCGCGAGCGTGCTCGTCATGGCGAGCTGGTACCAGAACCCGTCCGAGGCGCCGGGGTACCCGTTGCCGAGCACCAGCACGAACGGCACGTTGCTGAAGAGGTTGCTCGCCACCAGGCTGAACGCCGCGAACGGGACGACCCGCGTCTCGGGCCTCGCCGACAGCCAGGGGGAGAGGCCGCCGACCGCCTGGTCGATCCATCCCGCGCGGGCCACGCCGCCGATGACCACGAACAGGGAGGCGAAGAAGAGGAGCAGCGGCCAGTCCACGCGGCCGAGGTCCTCCGTGGGGTCTCCGAAGCGAAGGAGCGCGGAGAGGCAGGCGCCGCCGAGGGCGACCCACGCGAGCGGGAGGCCCGCGAGGAATCCCACGAGCACGAGCCCGAGCGCCACCAGGAACCGGCCGGCCCGCGGGCGGTCGAGCGGAGCCGCGTGGGGGATGGGGCGGATGCGGACGCCGCGCAGGGTGCGTCGGAACGCGAGGCAGAAGAACAGCGAGGTGAGCGCGAGCAGGCCGAGGCCGATGGGGACCATCACCGACGCGTACCGGGCGTAGGAGAGTCCGCTGAAGCCGCCGATCAGGACGCACTGGGGCGTACCCGTCAGCGTCATGGTGCCGCCCACGTTGCTGCCCGTGGCGAGGGCCAGCAGGTACGGGAGCGGCGGCAGCCCGCCCAGGCGACACAGCCGTGCGACGAGCGGCGTCGCCATCAGGCACACCGCGTCGTTGACCAGCAGGGCCGACAGGATCCCGCTCCCGAACACGACGCCGACCATCAGCCTCGACGCGGACGCCCGCCGCGACGCGATGGAGGCCGCCCATGCGTCGAGCAGGCCGCTGCGGTCCAGCTCGACCTGGAGCACCATCATCCCGAACAGGAGCGCGATGGTGTCGCCGTCCACCGCGGCGTAGGCCTGCTCCTTCGTGAGGCAGCCCAGGAGGACCATGAGCACCGCGCCGAGGAGCGCCCCCGTGGGGCGGCCGATGGGCAGCCACCGCAGGCGCCGCGCCGCGATCAGGACGTAGGCGAGCAGGAAGACGCCGAGCGCGATGCCGCGGTGCACGCTGCCTCCGGTCCGCGCGCCGAGGAGGGGGGCGCCGGGGGGCGGATGATATCTTCTCCGCGCCGGCCGGCGGCAGGCGTGTTGCCTGGTTGCGCCGACGCCGCGCGTGGAGGTCCCGTGGAGCGACTGCGCACCGTCCTCGCCGGCCTGCTGTTCCCCGAGGGGGTCGTGGACCTGCCCAAGGGGGAAGGGAAGCGGGAGGTCGTCGCCCGGCTCGGTCGGCTCGCGTGCGGGGTCGCGGGCGTCGATCCAGGCCACGAGAAGGCCGTGCTGGACGCGCTCTGGGAGCGCGAGCAGATCCTGTCCACGGGCATCGGCCTCGACATCGCCGTGCCCCACGTCCGTCACTCGAACGTGCCGCGCGAGGTGCTCCGCGTGGGGCGGTCGAAGGAGGGGATCCCCTTCGACGCGATCGACGGACGGCCCGTCCGGGCCGTGTTCTGCATCCTGATGCCCGCGGGCAACCACCGGCGGCACGTCGAGGTGCTCGGCGCCATCGCCGCGGCGCTGAAGGACCCCGTCCGCCGGGAGTCGGTCCTCGGCGCCCCCGACGGGATCTCGTTCGTCGCGCGCCTGTTCGCGCCGTAGGGCGCGTCCGCTCCCCCCGCTCCCTACCTCACGACGAGGTTGACGAGCCGCTTCTGGATGACGATCTCCTTGATGATCGTCTTTCCCTCGAGGTGACGGCGCACGTTCTCGACGGCCTTCGCGGCGGCGACGACCGCGGCGTCGTCGGCGTCGCGCGGCACCGTCACGTCCCCGCGGACCTTGCCGTTGACCTGGACGCCCAGCGTCACCGTGTCGTCCACGAGCGCGGCGGGGTCGGCGACCGGCCAGGCCGCGAGCGTGCACAGGCCGGGCTGGCCGAGGCGCGCCCACATCTCCTCGGCGATGTGCGGGGCGAGCGGCGAGAGCAGGCGCGCGAACGTGGTCGCGACCTCGCGGGGCAGGGGCGTGGCGCCCGCCATCGCGTTCATGAGGACCATGAGCTTGCTCACCGCCGTGTTGTAGGCGATGGCATCCATGTCCTTCGTGATCCCGTCCACGGCGCGGTGGAGCGCCTTCCACAGGTCGCCCGTGGGCGGCGCGTCCGAGAGGGCCGCGTCCCCGTGCTCGTCGCCGACGATCGCGCGCCAGGCGCGGAGCAGGAAGCGCCAGGGCCCCTCGAGGCTCGTGGGCGTCCACTCCTTGTCGGCGTGGGGCGGCCCGATGAAGAGCACCGCCAGGCGGACGGCGTCGCCGGAGGTGCGCGCGACGGCCTCGTCGATGCCGATGCCGTTCTTCTTCGACTTCGACATGCGCTCGAGCGAGACGGAGAGCGGGCCGCCGTCGGCGGCGGCGCGCGGGACGTCGCCGGACGCGTCCACCTCGGTCGCGGGCACGAAGCGGCCGGCCTCGTCGCGGTACGTCTTGGCCACGACCACGCCCTGGTTGTACAGGCGCTGGAACGGCTCTTTCGTCGAGACGAGGCCCAGGTCGAAGAGCACCTTGTGCCAGAACCGCGCGTAGAGCAGGTGCCCGACGGCGTGCTCCGCGCCTCCCACGTAGAAGTCCACGGGCATCCACGCCTTCTCGATCGCGGGATCGACGAAGGCCCGGTCGTTGCTCGGGTCGAGGTAGCGCAGCCAGTACCAGGAGGAGCCCGCGGAGCCCGGCATCGTGTTCGTCTCGCGCCGGGCGGGGGAGCCGTCGCGGGGGTCCACCGTGTCCACCCACGACGAGATCGCGGCCAGGGGGCTCTCGCCCGTGCCCGTCGGCTCGTAGCGGACGACCTCGGGCAGGGTGACGGGGAGCGCGTCGTCCGGGACGGGGACCGTGCGACCGTCGGCGCGGTGGAGCATGGGGATCGGCTCGCCCCAGTACCGCTGGCGCGAGAAGAGCCAGTCTCGGAACTTGTAGCGGACCGCCGGCCGCCCGAGGCCGTGCGTCTCGAGCCAGGCGCCCATCCGCGCCTTCGCGGTCGGGACGTCGAGCCCGTCGAGGAAGCCGCTGTGGACGAGGACGCCGTCGCCCGCGTGCGCGGCCTGCGACACGTCGCCGCCCGAGATCACCTCGACGATGGGGAGGCCGTGGGCCTTCGCGAACGCCCAGTCGCGCTCGTCGTGCCCGGGGACGGCCATGATGGCGCCCGTCCCGTACGAGATGAGGACGTAGTCCGCGACGTAGAGCGGGACGCGACCCCGCGTCACGGGATGGACGGCGTACGCGCCCGTGAAGACGCCGGTCTTCTCCTTCGCGTCGGACGCCACGCGCTCGCGCTCGCTCTTGCGGGCGGCCGCGGCCGCGTACGCCTCGACCGCGGCGCGCTGGGCCGAGGTGGTGACCTTCCCGACCAGGGGATGCTCGGGCGCGAGCACGCAGAAGGTCGCGCCGAACAGGGTGTCGGGCCGGGTCGTGAACACCTCGAACGAGCCGCCGCCCTCCACCTCGAAGCGCACCTCGGCCCCGTCGCTGCGCCCGATCCACTCGCGTTGCATGCGCTTGACGTGCTCCGGCCAGTCGACGAGGTCGAGGTCCTCGAGCAGGCGGTCCGCGTACGCCGTGATCCTGAGCATCCACTGCCGCATGGGCTGCCGGATCACCGGGTGGCCGCCGCGCTCGCTCTTGCCGTCGATGACCTCCTCGTTGGCGAGGACCGTCCCCAGGGCCGGGCACCAGTTGACCGGCACCTCGGCCTCGTAGGCCAGGCCGCGCTCGTACAGCCGGAGGAAGATCCACTGGGTCCAGCGGTAGTAGGCGGGGTCCGTCGTGGAGAGCTCGCGCGACCAGTCGTAGGAGCAGCCGATGAGGCCCAGCTGGGTCTTGAAGTTGTCCACGTTCGCCTTCACGGCGTCGCGTGGGTGCACGCGGTTCGCGATCGCGTACTGCTCGGCGGGGAGGCCGAAGGCGTCCCAGCCCATGGGGTGGAGCACCTGGTAGCCCCGCATGCGCGAGTACCGGGCCAGCACGTCCGAGATCGAGTAGACCGACGCGTGGCCGATGTGGAGCCCCGCGCCGGAGGGGTAGGGGAACATGGTGAGCACGTAGCGCTTCGGACGCGGATCGCCCGGCTCCACCGCGAAGGCGCGCGCATCCTCCCAGCGCCGCTGCCAGCGCGGCTCGAGCTCCTGCGGGTCGTAGCGGGGGGACATGGCGGGGCGGGGCTCCGGCGGAGACGCCCGGACGACCCCGGGCGAACGGGCCATGGTACGCACCGCCCCGCCGAAGGGACCTCCGTGCGCGGAGGGAGGCCCCTCGCGGCGCGCTCCGCGGTGGCCCCGCGCGGGGTGGGGGCGTACACTCCGCCGTCCCGACCCCGGCCCGTGGCGCGCGATGGACCTGTCCCTCGTCATCCCCTGCTTCAACGAGGCCGCGCGCATCGACGCGTGCCTCGCGGCCGTCGTCGCGTGGATCGACCGGCAGGCCCCCCTCGCCGCCGAGGTGGTGGTGGTGGACGACGGCAGCGGGGACGACACCGCGGCCCGCGTCCGGGCATTCGCCACCCGGCGCCCCGAGGTCCGCCTCGTGACCCTGCCCGAGAACGCGGGCAAGGGCGCGGCCGTGCGGGCCGGGGTGCTGGCCTCGGAGGGGGAGGTGGTCGTCTTCCTCGACGCCGATCTCGCCGTGGACGTGAGCCACGTGGAGGACGTCCTGCCCGCCCTGCGCAACGGCGTGGACGTGGCGGTGGGGTGCCGCCACGTGCCCGGCTCCACCCTGGAGCGGCCCCAGGGGGTCCTCCGCCGCACCCTCGGCCGGGGCTACCTCGGCCTCTCGCGCTGGCTGCTCGACATCCCCGTGGCCGACGTGACGTGCGGCTTCAAGGGGTTCCGCCGACGCGTGGCCGTGCGCCTGTTCGAGGCCTCGAAGTGCGACCGTTGGGGCTTCGACGCGGAGATCCTGCACGTCGCCGCCCGCGAGAACTACGAGCTCCTCGAGGTGCCGGTGCGCTGGCGCGACGGGAGCGACTCGCGCGTGCGGCTGCCCTTCGACCTCCTGCGCAGCCTCCGGGAGCTCCTCGCCGTCCGCCGACGCAGCCGCCGGGGCGAGTACGGCCCCGTGCGCCCCAAGGGATCCCGTGGGCCGAGGTGACGCGGCGTCCCGACCCGCCCGCGTCGTGCTCGGCGTGGTGGACGGGCTCCACGACGCCGGGGCCGCGGTCGTGCGGGACGGGGTCCTCGTCGCCGCGGCGAACGAGGAGCGCTTCACCCGGAAGAAGCTCCAAGGGGGCATGCCCGGTCGCAGCATCGCCGCCGTCCTCGCGACCGCGGGCCTGACCCCCGGGGACGTGGACCTCGTGGCCGTGGGCGGGCTCGCCACCCCCACGGTCGGGACCCGGCTGTTCCGGCCGGCCCAGGCGGTCTTCGCGCCCTCGCTCGGCATCTGCTTCGACCGGCCGTGGCATCCCGTGGACCGGGTCGGGGACCTCCTCCGCTACCGGCTCGGCCTCTCCCGGGCGCGCAGCGACCGTGGCGCCGGCCGGCTCGAGGGCGCGCTCGCGCGTCCCGTGGTGCGGCGCGGCCTCCCCCGCGGTCTGCGGGCGCTCCCTCTCGTCCTCGTGGACCATCACCTGAGCCACGCGGAGAGCGCGTGGCGGACGGCGGGGCGGGGCCGCTGGCTCGTGGTCACCTGCGACGCGCACGGCGACGGGCGGAGCCTCACGGTCTCGGTGGGGGAGGGCGACGCCCTGCGTCCGCTGCGCTCCTACGGCGTCGAAGAGAGCCTCGGCGCCCTCTACAGCCTCGTCACGAAACGGCTCGGATTCCGGCCCGGGGAGGACGAGGGCAAGGTGCTCGGGCTCGCCGCCTCGGGACGCGCCGAGGCCATCCCGCTGGCCTTCCCGTTCCGATGGGAGGGCGAGGCCCTCAGGTACGACGGCGCCTGGGGGCTGCGCGCCCGCGCCGCCCTGGCCGCGCTCGACGGGCGGGCGCGCGAGGACGTCGCCGCGTGGGTGCAGCGGGGGACGGAGCGCGTGCTCCTCGACGGGATCGTGCGCTGGCGTGCGGAGGCCGCCGCCGACCGCATCGCGCTCGCGGGGGGTGTGTTCGCCAACGTGCGTCTCAACGGGCTGGTGGGGGCGATCCCCGGCGTCGCGGAGGTCCACGTCTTCCCGCACATGGGGGATGGCGGGCTCGCGGCAGGCGCGGCGCTTCACGCCGCCGGCGCGTCCCCCCGGGCGTTGGCCTCGGTCTACCTCGGTCCCCCGCTCGAGGACGGCGCCTGCGAGCGCGCGGCGCGGGCCTCCGGGTGCGCCGTGAGCCGCCCCGACGATCCCGACGGTCTGCTCGCGGAGCGGCTCGCCGCCGGGTTCCCCGTGGTGCGCTGCGTCGGGCCCATGGAGTTCGGCCCGCGGGCCCTGGGCCATCGGTCCATCCTCGCCCCGGCCGACCGCGCGGCCTCCACCGCCGACCTCAACCGCGCGCTGCGCCGCGACGACTTCATGCCGTTCGCGCCCCTCCTGCGCGAGGAGGAGGCGCCCGCCGCCTTCCCGACGCTCGGGCCCCTCTCCCGCGCCGCGCGGTTCATGACCGTGGCGCTGCCCGCGTCCCCGGCGTTCCGGGCTGCGTGCCCGGCCGCGGTCCACGTGGACGGCAGCGCGCGACCCCAGGTCGTGTCGCCCACGGACGAGCCCGCGCTCCACCGGCTGCTCGGCGCCTACACGACCCGGACCGGCCGGCCCGCCGTCGTGAACACGTCCTTCAACATGCATCGGGAGCCCATCGTCGCGAGCGCCCGCGACGCGGTCCGTTCGTTCCTCGCGAGCGGGCTCGGGACGATGAGGCTCGGCCCGTTCGTCCTCGAGCGCGGCGGCGCCCGGGCCGGGGGGGCGCGCCCATGAGCCCTCGGCTCCCGCTCGCGCCCCCCACGTCGCTGGAGGAGGGGGGGCTGCGCCGCGTCCTGCCCGCGCTCCTCTTCGCGGTCGCGTGCGCCCCCTACCTCCTCGGGCTCGGGGAGCCGCCGCTCTGGGACGCGAACGAGCCGCTCTACGCCGAGCCCCCCCGCGAGGCCCTCGAGACGGGCGACTGGCTGGCGCCACCCTGGAACGGCCGCCCGTGGTTCGTGCATCCGCCCCTCTCCTCGTGGCTCACGATGCCGTCCTACGCCGTGTTCGGCGTCGGCCCGTTCGCGGAGCGGCTGCCCATGGCCCTCGCGGCGATCGCCACCCTCCTCGCCGCCGTGTCCCTGGGTCGCGCCTCGGCGGGGCCCCGCGGCGGCGTCCTCGCGGCCCTCGTGCTCGCCACGTTCGCGCGCTTCTGGCTCTTCGCGCGCCAGCTCTCGGGCGACGTCTACCTCACCGCCTGCCTCACGGGGGCGTTCGCGCTCGCGCTCCCTGCGCTCACCGGATCGAGGGAGGCGGGCCGTCGGCGTCTCCTGCTCGCGCACGCGCTGGTCGCGGTGGGGGTGCTCGCGAAGGGGCCTGTGATCCTCGCCCTCTACCTCGTCCCCCTCGCGCTCACCGCGCGGCTCGCGCGCCCGCGCGTGCCCCTCGCGCGCCTTCGACCGGTCGCGTTCGGCGTGCTCGTCCTCGCCCTCGGGGCCCCGTGGTTCGTGTACATGGCGGCGCGCTTCCCCGACTACGTCGCGATCTACTTCGGGCACCACCACTTCCGGCGGACGCTCTCCGACGAGCTCGGGGCGCGCAGCCCTCTGTACTACCTGCAGGCCCTCGCCGGCGACGCGTTGCCCTGGCTCCTGCTGGTCCCCTTCGCGCTCCTCAGGCTCCGGGGGTCGGGCGACCGTCGCCCGGCGACGCTGCTCGCGTGGATCGGCGCCGCGTTCCCGCCGGTGCTGTTCAGCCTCGCGACGGGCAAGCGCAACGTCTACCTCCTGCCCCTGTATCCTCTGCTGGCCGCGGCGCTCGCGCCGCTCGTGCTCGAGCTGTACGACGGGGCGCGGGCGCGCCTCACCCGCGCGCTCGCCGCCGCGCTGGGCCTCGGCTGCGTCGGCGCGCTCGTGCTCCTCGCGGTCGTCGCGCGCAACCTGCCCGCGGACGTGGCGCGCGCATCCGGGGTGTACGCCGGGATCCTCGTCGTCGGGCTCGTGCTCGCCGCCGTGACCGTGCGCACGGGCTCCGGGCGCCTCGGCGTCCCCTCCCTCGTCGGCGTCGTGCTCGCGCTCCTTGGCGCGAGCGCGCTGCTGCTGCCGGTGCTCGGGCGCTACATGCCCGTGCCCCGCCTCGCCGCGGCCCTCGTGCGCGAGGCTCGCCCGGAGGACGCGGCGGTGGTCTACCGCACGGGCGTGCACAGCCTGATGTACTACGCGCGCCGGACCACCGAGGTCGCGCGCAACCCGGCGGAGCTGCTCGCCCGCATCCCGCCGGGGACCCGGGGCTACGTCCTGGGAAAGGCCTCGGTGATGGGCGACCTCACGCGGATGGAGGGCCTGACCGTCGCCGAGATCGACCGCGCGCCCTTCCTGCGCTTCCAGTGGCGGACGAACGTCCTCGGGCGGGGACCGAGCACGGAGAACTTCCTCCTCGTGCG
>CAZJJQ010000089.1:4983-10044 GCA_964546345.1 uncultured Planctomycetales bacterium | reverse complement strand
AAGCCGGAGCCCCGGCGGCTGGGCCTCCCCTTCGACCGCTACTACGACGGCGCCGCCCTCGAGGCGGCGCTGCGCCGCATCGCCGCGACCTGGCCCGAGCTGACGCGCCTCGAGTCCATGGGGAACAGCCGGGAGGGCCGTCCCCTCTGGGTGATGACGGTGGCCGATCCCGCGGGCGGCCCGATCGACGCGCGGCCCGCGATGTACATCGACGCGAACACCCACGGGAACGAGGTCCAGGGCGGTGAGGTCTGCCTCTTCACGCTCCAGTACCTCCTCGAGCGCCGCGAGACGGATCCCTTCGTGGGCGCGCTGCTGAGGCGGGTCACGTTCCACGTGGCGCCCTGCGTCAACCCGGACTCGCGCGAGCGGTTCCTCCACGGGCCCGCGGACGAGCACTCGCCCCGGCGCGTGCCGCGGCCGGTGGACGACGACCGGGACGGCCTCGTGGACGAGGACGGTCCCGACGACCTCGACGGCGACGGCGAGATCCTGACGATGCGCCGCAAGGACCAAAACGGCGAGTGGGTGGTGGACGAGCGCGACGATCGACTGATGCGCCGCGTCAAGCCCGGAGAGCGGGGCACGTACACGATCCTCGGCGCCGAGGGCCTCGACGACGACGGCGACGGGCGGGTGAACGAGGACCCCGTGGGCGGGGTGGACCCGAACCGGAACTGGCCGTGCGACTGGCGCCCGGAGCCGGTCCAGGGCGGCGCGGGCCCGTACCCGCTGTCGGAGCCCGAGACCCGGGCGACGGCGCTGTGGATCCTCGCGCATCCGCGCATCGCGGGCGTGCAGAGCTATCACAACGCCGGGCAGATGATCCTGCGCCCGCCGGGCTCTCGCACCGACGCGGAGGCGGCCTACCCGGCCGAGGACCGGGCGCTCTACGACGAGATCGGACGCCGCGGGGGGATCCTCCTTCCCGGCTACCGCTACCTCCAGATCAAGGAGGGGCTCTACCAGGTCTACGGGGGCTTCCTCGAGTGGACCGCCCATGCGCTCGGCATCGTGTCGTTCACGAACGAGCTGTGGGGGCTCTACGGGTGGGGGACGTCGGTCACGGGCCCGGACCTCGGGCCCCTGCAGTGGAACGACGTCGCGCTGCACGGGGCCGGCTTCGCGCGCTGGCACGAGGTGAAGCACCCTACGCTCGGGACCGTCGAGCTCGGCGGCTGGAAGCGCTTCACGATCCGCAGCACGCCCGTGGACTACCTCCCCGACCTGTGCATGCGGAACACGCTGTTCACGCTCGAGCACGCGGCGTCGCTGCCGGACGTGTCGATCCGATCGGTCACGCGGGAGGACGGCGGCCGGCGCCTCCGCGTCGTGCTCGAGAACCGGTCGCTGCTCCCGACGGCGACGGCGTGGGCGCGGCGCTACCGCCTGCTGCCCCCCGACGCGCTCGCGCTCGACGTGCCCGTGGTCGCCGCGGCGCTCGTCAAGCCGGTGGGGCCGGCCGAGCCGCTGGCCGTGGTCGGCGGCACGGCGCGCCTCCTCGACGGGGTGCGCGGCAACGGGACCGTGACGGTCGACCTCTTCGTCGATCCGGCGAAGACCCCGACGTCGGTAGACTTCGAGAGCCGGCTGGGCGGCCACGCGAAGGCGCGGATCCCGTAGGCGGGCGGGCCCGTCGGGAGCACGGCCGTCGCCGGTCGGGCCCCCGCCGCCCCCCTGACCTGCGGGCGCGACGGCGATCCCCCGGAGCGGGATCGCGAGCCTCGCAGAGGGGCCTCGGCTACTTGTCGGGCAGGGCGCCCTCGGCGCCGCGCACCGTCCTCGAGGCGATCTTCTGGATCGCGCGGCGCTGCTCCGACTTCGTGGCGATCGAGTAGGTGGAGGTCACCCCCGCGTCGAGCGCGGAGGCCCACGGGAGGCCGGTGGCGGTCGAGACCCACACGTGGCCGTCCACGAAGGCCGCGGTCGAGATCCAGCCCGGAGCGGCCGGCTCCTTCGCGTCGCCCTCCATCGTGTAGTAGAGGACGAGGCGGAGCCGCAGGCACTCCTCCGTGTCCTTGAACTCGATGCCCTCGGCGGCCACCTCGGCGCGGAGCTTCGGCTCGGGGTACCCGCCGCTGCGGGTGGCCTCGGCCACCTGCTTGACCACGTCGATCACGTTGGGGATGGAGGCGCAGGAGGCCATGGGCCAGACCTCGCCGACGCGGACGTCGCGGCCGGGGAGCCAGTTCGTCGCGAGGTCGCCGAGGCCGCTGACGATGCCGTCGAGGACGAAGCGCTGCATCTTGGCCCGCGGGTGACCGTCGCACTCGACGACCGTGCCGGGCACGGGGCGTCCCGAGGCGTCGCGGTCGAAGGCGACGCCGTAGGCCCCGGCCCCCTCCCGGGCACCCAGGATCTTCCAGACGGCCTCCTTGAGCGGCGGGTACGTGGCGTCGGCGCGCTGGATCGCCAGCGTGACCTTCGACCGCAGGCCCCCGTCCCGGGCCTCGAGGGCGTGGGTGGCGGCGTAGCGCACGTCGAACTTCATCCCGGCGTCCTTCGGGTCCACGGACTCGACCGAGAGGACGAAGCTCGCGTTCGAGACCGTGGTCGTCGTGAACACGTCCCCGGCCTTGAGCTCGTGCCGGATCCTGACGGGATCGCCCAGCGGCGCCGGCTTCGGCCAGGTGAGGGCGTAGGCGTGGTGGTGGTTCTTGTCCGACAGGAACAGGCGGTAGCCCACGATCAGGGCGGCGGCGCCGAGCACGCCCGCGCCCAGCAGGACGAGCGTGGCCTTGCGCGAGCCCTTGGGCGGCGGGGTCGAAGCGATGCCGCGGCGACGGGCGGGGGCGGGGCGGGCGGTGGGTTCCATGATGAGCGCGGGAGCGTACCATCGGCGCCGCGATGCCCAAGGCCCCCCGTCTCCAGCAGGTCGGCGCCGCACGGCGACTCCTCACGGGGGCCGGGATCGGGCTCGTGCTCGCCGGGCTGCTCGCGCTGCTGCGCACGACCTCCGCGTTCCACGGCATCGAGAAGCGCCTCGTGGACGTCCGCACGAAGGCCTACGTCGGCGCGCGCGCCCCGGATCCCCGCATCGTGCTCGCCGTCGTCCGGGCGCCCGACCTCGAGGCCGTGAAGCAGGCCGGCGGGTACGACTGGCCCTGGCCCCTCGACGTCACGGCGCCCGCCTTCGCGTGGATGAAGGAGGCCGGGGCCGCGGCGGTGGTGGTGGACGTGTTCCAGTTCGACCGGGGCCGGCTGGCCGAGGAGATGGACGCGACGGAGGGCAACGCGGCCACGCTCGAGAAGGTCAACGAGGACGCGAAGTCGGTCGTGGACCTCGCGAAGGCCTACGACGGTCTCCACGTGACGATGGCGATCGAGGCGCACGACGGAAGCGATCCCATGGGCCGCAACGCCCGCGCGCTGCGTTGGCCCGTGTTCGAGCGGCTGATGAGCCGCATGCCTCCCCTCGACGTGACGACGGCCTACGAGCGTTCCGACGTCCACCTGCCCGTGGTCCGCCTGCTCGAGCGGGCCGCCTGCGTCGGCATCGCCACCCAGGACGTGGACGACGACGGCATCCTCCGGCGCGCCGTGCCGATCGGCCGCCTCGGGAACCGCCCGGTGCCCTCCCTTGCGCTGTCGGGCGCCATCGCCGCGGGCATCCCGGTCGAGGGGCGCGGGGACCGGATCCGCGTCGGGGACGCCGTGACGCGCCTCGCGGAGGACGGGACGTTCTACGTCGCCTTCCGGGGCGCGGAGGACTCCTACCCCCAGGTGAGCCCGGCCGACATGGTCTTCGCCGGCTCGGAGCTCGAGGGGTGGATCGCCGGCGGGCGCCAGGGGCCCGTGCCCTCCGTCCGCAGCGCGAAGCCCGAGGCCGTGAGGGGCAAGATCGTCATCTGGGGCGTGAACCCTCCGGGCGTGAAGGACGTCGTCTCCGTGCCGCTCTCGGAGAACTTCCCGGGGCCCGAGTTCCAGGCGACGGTGCTCGACAACCTCCTGCACGGGGACGGCGGGGTCCCCGTGGGGCGTGGGACCGATCTCGCGGTGCTCGGCCTGCTCGCGGTCGCCTGCGGCGTCCTGTCCTCGCTCCGCCTGCCCCGCGGCGTGGGGCTCGGGTCCGTCGTCGCGACCGCGGCCGGGTTCGTCCTCCTCGCCTACCGGCTCTTCGCCGCGGGCACCTCCATCGACCTGTTCACCCCGGTGGTGGGCGCGTTCGCCACCTGGGCCGGCGTCACGGGCTATCGCCTGCTCACGGAGGGCAAGCGCAACAAGTGGCTCGAGGGCACGTTCTCCCAGTATCTCTCGCCGGCGGTGATCGAGGCGCTCAAGGCCGATCCCACCATGCTCGAGCTGGGCGGCCGCACCCGCGAGATCTCCGTGCTGTTCAGCGACGTGAAGGGCTTCACCTCGATCTCGGAGAAGCTCTCCTCCGCCGACCTCGTCCGGCTCCTCAACGACTACCTCACCCGTCAGTCCGAGCCCGTCCTCGCCGAGGACGGCGTCATCGACAAGTTCATCGGCGACGCGCTGATGGCCTTCTTCGGCGATCCGGTCCCCGTCGCCGACCACGCGCTGCGGGCCTGCCGCGCCGCGGTCCGCTCCATCGCCGCCGTCGAGGAGAGCGTCCCCCTCGCGAGGTCGCTGGGCATCGACGTCCTCAGCAACCGGATCGGCATCGCCAGCGGGCCCGCCACCATGGGCAACATGGGGAGCGCCAAGCGCTTCAGCTACACCGCCATGGGCGACACGGTGAACCTCGCCAGCCGGCTCGAGGGGGCGAACAAGGCGTTCGGCAGCCGCATCCTGCTCGGGCCCGGGACCCACGCGCAGGCGAAGGACCACCTCGTCGCGAAGCCCCTGGCGCGGCTGCGCGTCGTGGGCAAGGACGAGCCGGTCGAGGTCTTCGAGCTGGTCGGGCTGCGGGGCGAGGCGCCCGACGAGCTCGTCCGGCACGCGGAGGCCTTCGCGCGGGCGCACGCGGCCGTGCGCGCGGACGACCTCGAGGCGGCGGACGCCGCCCTCGCAGAGGCCGAACGGCTCCGCCCGAAGGACGGGCCGTGCGCGTGGCTGCGGGTCCTCGTCGCCGAGCTGCGCGCCGGGCGGCACCCC
>CAZJJQ010000089.1:3363-4973 GCA_964546345.1 uncultured Planctomycetales bacterium | reverse complement strand
TGGTCCTCGACTCGAAGTAGGCTCCGGGGGCGCCATTCGTGGAGGACGCTTGCCGGGCCGGGGGGAGGGGGTAGGCTTCTCCGTGGGAGGTCTCCCCGGGGGGCCCTTCCCTGGAGGTGTCGTGCCATGCGGATGCGCTCGTTCGGACTCCTGCTGGCCTTGGCGGCGGCAGGGGTCGTCTACGCCGAGGTCAAGACGGGGGACGTCCGCTCCGCCCAGCCCAAGGACGGCGCCACCCTCCGCGCGGTCGCCAAGCCCTTCGGCGAGATCACGGGGAAGCTCCCCTACGGCACCCGGGTGACCGTGGTGGCCGTCGAGGGCGCGTTCGCGCAGGTCCGCACGGACGACGGCAAGACCGGCTGGGTCCGCTCGAGCGAGATCGTCCAGCCCAGCGTGTTGACGGGGGGAGGGGCCGCGGGCCCCATCGACTCACGGAGCGCCGAGGTGGCGGCGGCCGGCCGTCAGTTCGACGCCCAGATCGAGGGCGGCCACCGGGCCTCCTCCGCCGAGCTCGGCGCCGCCTACGGTCAGGTGGACGCGCTGGTCGCGAAGTCGTACCGGCCCGGCGACGCCACGATCCGGGCGTTCATCGTCGAAGGCCGGCTCGGCGGGGGGCGCTGACCATGAAGCCTCACCGCCTCCTCACCCCGGTCCTCGGAAGCCTGCTGCTCCTCGGCGCCTGCCGCATGGGCGACGTCACCGGCAACGTGGCCCGCAACGCTCTCGGCGGCGGCCGCGGCGCGGGCGACGTCATCGCCGCGGCCGTCACGGGCATCACCGACACGTACGAGCAGATGAACGTGAAGTTCTCGCCCGAGCAGGAGTACTACCTCGGCCGCGGCGTCGCCGCGCACGCCATCGCGACCTACGGCCTCGATCCCGACGAGAGCCGTCAGGCCTACGTCCGCAAGATCGGCGCCGCCCTCGTGGAGGCCGCCCCCCGCATCCGCAGCACGTACGGCGGCTACCACTTCGCCGTGCTCAACAGCCCGACGCCCAACGGCATCTCGGGCCCCGGCGGCTTCATCCTGATCACGCGCGGCGCCCTCGACCTCGCCCGCAACGAGGACGAGGTGGCCGCGGTCCTCGCGCACGAGATCGCCCACGTCTCGCTGCAGCACGGCGAGGCCGTGATCCGCGCCGGCAACGTCTGGAAGTCCCAGTTCGGCGCCCTCGGGCGCGTGGTGGGGGCTGCGGGCGGCGGCGGCAAGTTCGAGTCCACCATGGCGACGATCTTCGCGGACGTCACGACGGGCTTCACGCGCCAGCTCGCCGATCAGGGCTACGGCAGCGAGCTCGAGTACAAGGCCGACCTCGAGGGGACCTACATCCTCTACGACGCCGGCTACGACGCGGCCTCGATCCAGAGCTACCTGAAGGCGCTGCCCGACCGTCCGACGACGGCGTGGCAGGCCCACCCCGAGAGCGCCGATCGCGCGCAGCACCTGGCCGCGGCCGCGGCACAGTGGGGCGGTCCCTTCGACGGCGGCGCGGGCTTCGCCGCCCGCCTCGCGCGGTTCCGCCGGACCCTGGCGGTCCGGTAGCGCGAACCGTCGGGAAGGGCCGGACGAGGTGGGGGGCGGCGGGGGGAGGAGGACAGGGTCGTCCGC
>CAZJJQ010000089.1:0-3263 GCA_964546345.1 uncultured Planctomycetales bacterium | reverse complement strand
CCCCGTTCCTCTCGGGGGTGATCCCCCCGCACCCCGTTCCTCTCGGGGGTGATCCCCCCGCACCCCCCTGATCCCGCGACCCGGTCGCGTTCCGGTACGGGCCCTTCAGAGCGCGATGGTCTCGCCCTGGACGAGGATGCGGATGCGGGGATCGCCGATCGCCTTCAATTCGGCGATCACCTCGCCGGCATCCTCGGGCTTGATGTGCGTGACGAGGACCGGCACGTTCGGCTTGAGCTTCTTGAGCTCGGCGCCGAGCAGCCTCGGGGTGAGGTGGAGGCTCGCCTTCGCCAGCCACTCGTAGCGCGAGGGGAAGGAGCACTCGACGAGGACCGCCGCCAGGTCCTTCGTGTCGTTCGCGAAAGCCCAGAGGGCGTCGGTGGCGTAGGTGTCGCCGCAGACGAGCAGGCTCTTCCCGCCCTTGCGGACGCGGTAGGCCTGGCTGGGCACGGCGTGGACCAGGGCGCAGCTGGTGATCTGGTAGTCGAGGACGGAGGACGTCTCGCCCGGGTCGAGGGGGAGGAACTGGACGAGGGGGATGCTCTCGCGGACGGCCTCGGTGAAGTCGGGCCAGATGCGGTCGTTGAAGAGGTGCTGGCGCACCGTCTCGAGGGTGTAGCTGCTGCCGTAGAGGCGGCAGCGGACCGCGTCGCCGCCGAAGCGGTTCGCGAGGAACAGGGGCAGCGTCCAGACGTGGTCGAGGTGACCGTGGGTGAGCAGGACGTCCTGGACCCGGCGCTGGGCGTGGAAGTCGAGCGTGGTGGTGAGAGCCCCCGCGTCGATCGCGAGGACCTCGTCGATCAGGTAGCAGGAGAGCTGCGCATCGGGGGCGCTCCCTCCCGCACAGCCGAGCACGCGAAGACGCATGGGCCGGAAGCCTACGGTGCCGGGCCGTCCGCCGCCACATCCCGCCGCGCGGGGGGCGGGGCCCTACCACGCGAGTGTGAAGATCGTGCCGTCCGGGTAGGCTCCCCCCCTCGGAGGTGGCGGTGCTCGCGAGCGAGGTCCTCGGCGTCGGGTGGCTCATCGGGCTCGGGGTCGGCATCGCCGGCCTCGTGCTGGGGCAGGGCATCCTCCGGGCCCTGGTCCGGCTGCGGGTCCCCTGGTGGAGCAGCGTGGCCGGGGGGCTGCTGGCCCTGGGGCCGGCCGCGGGGCTCCTCGTGGGGGCGTGGCTGGCCGTGGGGAAGGCCGAGGCCGTGGCGTTCGGCTCGGGGGACGCCCACCTGGCGGCCCGCGCGGGCTGGAGCCTCGTGCTCTTCTTCTCCGCGACGACGGTCTACGGCCTGGTCCGGTCGTTCCTGAGCTCGCGGCTCGCGCAGGAGGAGCTCGGGATCCGCATCCCGCACCTCATCTTCGACGCGGGGCGGCTGCTCCTCTGGATCGCGATGGTCTTCGTGGTCGTGGTGACCGTGTGGCACGGACAGCAGGTGGTGATGCAGGTGCTCGCCGTGGCGAGCGTGGGCACGATCGTGGTGGGCCTGGCGCTCCAGGAGACCCTGAAGAACTTCATCGCCGGCATGGCCATCGTCGTGGAGGGGACGTACGCGATCGGGGACTGGGTGTTCATCGGCGAGGACGAGGGGGAGGTGGTCTCGATCACGCGCCGCACGACGAAGCTGCGGAACCGGGCCGGCGACGTGGTCACGGTCCCGAACAGCCTGGTGACGGCGGGGAAGGTCCGCAACGAGTCGCGGCCCACCCCGCTGCATGCCGAGTTCATCCAGGTGTCGGCGGCCTACGATGCGCACCCCAACCACGTCCGCGACGTGATCCGGGAAGCCGTCCTCGAGGTGCCCAAGGTGCTGCGCGAGCCGCCGCCGGTGATCCGCCTGCAGCGGTTCAACGAGTCGGGCGTGGACTACGAGGCGAAGCTGTGGATCACCGACGTCGCCTCGGCCCCCGACATCCGGTCCGACGCGCGCGTCCAGGTCTGGTACCACTTCCGCCGCGCCGGCATCGAGATCCCGGTCCCGGTGCGCGAGGTCCGGCAGCGCGCTCCGGCGGCGGCCGACCCGAAGGGGGAACGCGCCGCCGCGTTCGCCCGCCTGCGCACCGTGCCGTTCTTCGCGGCGCTCCCGGAGGACCTGATCGAGCGCCTCGCGGAGGGGGCCACCCTGCGCGACTACGCGAAGGGGGAGGCCGTCTGTCGCCAGGGACAGGCGGGCGACACGTGCTACGTCGTCGATACCGGCAGCGTCGCCGTCTCCATCGGCGACGGTCGCGACGCCGAGCGCCAGGTCGCAGAGATGGGGGCGGGCAGCCTGTTCGGGGAGATGAGCCTCCTGACGGGCGAGCCGCGCTCGGCCACCGTGCGGGCCCGGGAAGACACCCGCCTCCTCGGGATCGGCGCGGACACCCTGCGGGCGGCCCTGGAGCGGGCCCCCGAGCTCGCCCTCCGCCTCGCGGAGGTGGCGACGCTGCGCAAGGAGGGCCTCCTCGAGGCCCGGGCCCAGCTCGACGCCGCCGCGAGCGCCCGCGTGAAGGCGAGCACCCATCGCCTGAGCGACCTGATCGTGCGCTTCTTCCGCCTGCCCACGGACGGCAAGCCCCGTCCCCCGAGCGCCTGACGCGGGCTCGAAGAGCGCGCCCGAGCCGACCGGGCGACAGGGTTGCGGCGGGCCTCCCCGGGACGTAGGTTCTACGCGCGCACGCCCGTCCGGCGGAGACCCCATGCAGTCGAACCCGTTCCTCGCGGTCCTCAAGATCCTCGTCTTCGCCGCCCTCGCGTTCCTCGTGGGGGTGTCCTCGTGCCAGAAGGCCAACCTCGAGGACAAGGTGACCCGCCTCGACGGGAGCGTCGCCGCGCTCACGCGGCAGGTGGAGTCGCTCTCCCGGGACCTCAAGGCGGGCGCCTTCGCGAGCGCCCAGGGCCCCGGCTCGGGCAGGGCCCCGGACGCGTGGACGGCTCCGGATCGCGCGGCCCTCGACGGCGCGGCGGACCCGAGCAAGCCGGTCGGCACCCCCGGCCGCTTCAAGGACTTCCTCTCCGCGGATCCCGACCCCGAGTACCCGCCCGACGCCGCGAAGTGGGACAAGGGCGTGCTGGGGCGTTGGCTGGGCCCGGAGCCGAAGGGCTTCAACTTCGTCACCGAGAACGACGCGGGGATCGCCGACTACATCGAGCTCTACGTCGGGGACAGCCCCGCGCGGACCCAGTGGCGGAATCCCTCGCGCTACAAGCCGAGCACGTGCTGGCGCGTCGAGGTGAGCCCGGACTTCAAGGAGTACACGCTCTTCTTCCGGAAGGACGCGGTCTGGCATCC
>CAZJJQ010000088.1:0-10180 GCA_964546345.1 uncultured Planctomycetales bacterium | reverse complement strand
CTGAGCCCACGCGTGGCCGGCCCCTCGGGGCGCCCTGGCGGGGGGCGCGCAGTCCGGTTCGCCACCTCGCTCGGAGGGGGCGGTCGGCCGCCTGATAGGCTGCCGTGGTGAACGAGTCGCCCCTTCCCCCCGAGCCGCCGACCGACCCGGGACCGGCCATCGTGCCGCCCCCCGCGCACGGGGCGCAGGCGGCACCCCTGCCGCCCCTTCCCCGAACCTCGGCCCCCCCGCCGCCCGTCCCCCCGCGCCCCCTCCCTCCGCCCCTCGCGCCCGCCGGTCCGTCGGGCTCCCCGCCCACCGACGAGCCGCGCCTGCTTCGGCTCGCGATCGGCTTCTACGCCATCGTCACGGTCTTTTCGGTCGGCTACGCGCTGTTCTCCGGCGGCCTCGGCACCCTGTTCGGGGACTCGTTCCCGAGCGCCGGCAACGTGCTCGCGTCGGTGCTGGTCGCGGCGGGCGTCGTCGGGATGTGCCACCTGGGCGACCGGCTCTTCCCGCAGGTCCGACGCGCGGGCGACGCGCTGATCGGCCTCCTGGGGCCCGTCTCCGTGAGCGGAGCCCTCCTCCTCTCGGCCCTCGCTGGGTTCGCGGAGGAGCTGCTGTTCCGCGGCGCCCTCTGGCCGGCGCTCGGGCTGTGGGGGACGTCGCTCCTCTTCGGCCTCGTCCACACGCTGCCGCGGCGCGCCCTCGCGCTCTACCCGGTGTTCGCCGCGGTGGTGGGCCTCCTGCTCGGGCTGCTGCGGAGCGGCAGCGGAAGCGTCCTGCCCGCCATGCTCGCGCACGCAGGCATCGACGCCGCGAACCTCCTGTGGCTCTCGCGGCGGCTCGTTGCCGCGAGCGCCCCCCGCCCTTCGTGACCGGCGTCCGCGCGGGAACGCTGCCCCGGCCGCGCCTGCGGGACCACCTCCGGGTCCTCGGGCTGCTCCTCGAGACGCTGCTCGGCTTCGTGCCGTTCGTGCTGCACCTGCTCGTGGCGCCCTTCGCGACGCCTCGCGCCCGAGCCCGGCTGCGACGGCTGCTCGGGGAGCCCGCGGAGGGGCCCGATGCGCCCCCGCCGGTGGACGGTGAGGCGTGGGCGGGGCGGAGCGTCTTCGTCGTCGCCGGCGAGCCTTCGGGCGACCGTCTCGCGGCCCGGGTGGTCGGCGAGCTGCGCCGACGGGCGCCCGGGGTGCGCGTCCGGGGGTACGCGGGCCCGGCGGTGGCCGCGGCCGGGGCCGAGCTCGACCGCTCGATCGTCGAGCACGCCGTCGTCGGCTTCACCGCGGTCGTCGCGACGCTCCCCACGTGGTGGAGGCTCTGCGCGGAGGCCTTGGCGATCTTCCGCGAGGATCCGCCGGACGCGCTGCTGACCGTGGACTTCCCGGGCCTCAACCTGCGGCTCGCCCGCTGGGCACGGCGGGCCGGGATCCGCACCGTGCACCTGGTGGCGCCGCAGACGTGGGCGTGGGCGCCGTGGCGCACGGGAAGGCTGCGGAGGGCCGTCAGCCTGCTCCTCGTCACGTTCCCCTTCGAGCCGCACGTGTTCCGCGCCGCCGGCGTGCCCGCGGCCTACGTCGGGCACCCGCTGTTCGAGGCCCCGTTGCCGCGCCCGTCGAGCCCGGACGCTCCGCCCCGCGCGGCGCCGCTCGTCGAGCTGAGGCCCGGCAGCCGACGGCGGGAGGTGCGACGGCAGGGCCCCCTCGTCCTCGACGCGGCGCGGGCCCTCGCGCGGCGCATCCCCGACGCGCGGTTCCTCGTGCGGCTCGCGTCCGAGCGCGGTTGCGCGACGTTCGAGGAGGTGCTCGCGCGCCACGGCCCGCTCCCCGCGCGCGGCGAGGTCCGCGTGGGACGGTCCGGCGAGGAGCCGCCCGTGGCCGCGGCCCTCACCACGAGCGGCACGTCCACGGCGGAGCTGGCCGCGGCCCTGGTGCCCATGGTCGTGTTCTATCGCGCGTCCCCGCTGGCCCGGGTGGGCGCGCGGTGGCTGGTCACGAGCCCGTACGTGGCGATGGCGAACCTCCTCGCCGGGCGCGAGATCGTGCCGGAGCACCTGGTCTCGGCGGGCGGCGGCGCGGCGCTCGGCGAGGAGCTCGCCGACCTGCTCACGGCGCCGGAGCGCTGGGCTCGGATGAGGCAGGACCTCGAGGTCGTGCGCGCACGCCTGGCGCACCCCGACGTCGCCTCCCGGGCCGCGGCGTTCGTCCTCGGCGGGTGACGGTCTCCGGTCGCGAGCGTCGCGCGGAGGGAGCGCGGAGGGAGCCGGCCGCCTACTTCTCGCGGATGACCAGGACCTGCGTGGTCGCGTGGCGGACGACCTTCTCCGCGGTGCTGCCGAGCAGCAGGTGCGCGACGCCGCTGCGTCCGTGGCTCGCCATCACGATGAGGTCGGGACGGTACGCCGCCGCCGCGTCGAGGATGCCCGCGGCCCCCGTGGCGGCGACCACCACGCGTGTCTCGCACACGAGATCCTTGAAGTAGAGCTCCTTGATCTCCTTGAGCTTCCCCTCGCCGTACTCGACGGCCTCCCCGAGGAGATCGCCCTCGCCGCGGAAGGTGATGGGCGCCTGGTTGATCAGGGACAGCGGGGCGAAGTAGGTCTTCTCGACCACGAACACGAGCATGCAGCGGGCCTGGAAGATCGTCGCGAGCTCGGCGGCGCGCGCCACGGCGCGCTGCGCCGTCGCGCTGAAGTCGGTCGGGATGAGGAGCCGCCTGTAGCCGTCCATGCGGTCGATGCTACCGCAGGCGCCGTCCCGTCCGCGAGGAAGAAGACGCCGCGACGGTGGCCGGGGGGCCCTCGGCGACGACGCGCCCCCCCTCGGCCCCGGGCCCCGGGCCGAGGTCGATCACGTGGTCGGCCTGGCGGATCAGCGCCGGGTGGTGCTCGACGGCCACGATGGCGTTCCCGGTCGAGGAGAGGCGCAGGAGCAGGCTCGACAGGGCGAGCACGTCCTTCGGGTGGAGCCCCGCGCACGGCTCGTCGAGCACGTACAGGGTCCGGGCCCTCCCCGCGCGCCCGAGCGCCGATGCGAGCCTCAGGCGCAGGGCCTCGCCGCCCGAGAGGCGCTCCGTGGGCTCGCCGAGGGGGACGTAGCCGAGGCCCACCTCCGTCGCCGCCTGCAGCGGGCCGCCGACGCCCCGCAGGTCCCGGAACACCTCCGCGGCGCGCGCCAGCGTCGTCTCGAGCACGTCCGCGATGGACAGCCCCTTCACGCGCACCTCGAGGGTGTCCTTGCCGAACCGGCGCCCGCCGCACGCGTCGCAGGGGGCGGCGAGGTCGGGGAGGTGGCGCAACCGGATCGACCGCGTGCCGAGGCCATGGCACGCCTCGCAGCGCCCGCCCTTCACGTTCGTCGAGAATCGGCTCGGGCCGTAGCCCCGGGACCGCGCCTCGACCGTGGCCGCGAAGAGGGCGCGCAGCGGGTCGAGCACCCCGAGCACGCTGCCCGGCGTCGCGCGGGCGTGGCGCGAGGGGGCGCCGTCCGAGACGCTCACGCGGTCGAAGCCCTCGAGGCCCTCGAGGCCGGCGAGCCGCTCCGTGGGGAACGGCGCGCCCGAGAGGACCGCGCGGGCGGCGGGCGCGAGCACGTCGAGGACGAGCGTCGTCTTCCCCGCCCCGGAGACGCCGGTGACGCAGGTGAGGCCTGCGGCGTGGAAGGACGCGTCCACGGCCTTCAGGGTCCGGTGACGGGCGCCGCGGAGGCGGATCCACGGGCCGGGGGACCGGGCGGAGGATCGTGGGGGCGCGGGGGCCCGCAGCGCGACCAGGACGGGGGCGGTGCCGCGGCGGAGGACGTCCCGCGTCGCGCCCTCTTCGACGATGCGGCCTCCCTCGGCGCCTGCTCCAGGTCCGAGCTCGACGAAGTGGTCCGCGATCCCGATCACCTCGGGGTCGTGCTCGACGCACACCACCGTGTTCCCCTCCGCGACGAGCGCGCGCAGACGGGCGCGCAGCGGCTCGCGGTCGGCGGGGTGAAGGCCCATGCTCGGCTCGTCGAGGAGGTAGAGCAGCCCGCTCATCCGTGCCGCGCACGCGCCCGCGAGCCGGGCGCGCCGCAGCTCGCCGCCGGAGAGCGTCGCGGCGGCCCGCGACGGCGCGAGGTAGCCGAGGCCCACCTCCTCGAGGAACGCGCACCGGGCGCGGACATCATCGCGCGCGGGACGGGCGAGGGCCCCCTCGGTGCCCTCGAGAGGGACGGACTCGAGGGCGCGGTGGAGGTCGGCGGTCTGCAGGTCGAGCCAGGCGGGGAGGGTGCGGCCCGCGAGGACGGCCGCCGCGGGGTACGGGGACAGGCGGCCGCCTCCGCAGGCTCCGCACGGGGTGGCGCTCGTGAAGGCCTCGGGCAGCCCGCGGCGGGCGAGGCTCGCGAGGAGGCCGTTCCCCGTCGCGCCTCCGAGGAGACGCGCGCGGACCTCTTCGGGGAGGGTCGCGACCCGGTCCCGGGCCGACACGCCCGCGGTCTCGATCGCGCGGGCGAAGGCACGGCGTGCGGACGTGCGGGCGTCCTTCGGCAGCCGCACGAGGAGGCGGGCCGCGGCGCGCGAGAGCCGCGCGTCGCGGGGCAGCAGCTTCTCGGGATCCGGGCGTGCGATCTCGCCGAGGCCGTCGCACGCGAGGCACGCCCCCGCGGGGCCGTCGGGGGAGAAGAGGGCGGGGCTGAGGGGAGGGTAGGTGATGCCGCAGCGCCCGCAGAACGGGCGATCGGCGAACGTCGTCTCCTCGATCGCCGCCGGGGCGGGCCCGGCCCCCGCCGCCCCCCCGACTCCCGGACCCGGCTCCACCAGCGCCCGCAGGACCCCGCCGCCCGCGCGGAAGCCCTGCTCGACGCTGTCGGCGAAGCGGGGGCGGGCGTCCCTGCGGACGACGAGGCGGTCCACCACGGCCTCCACGGCGTCGTCGGGGGCCGCCGTCGGCGCGGGCGTGTCGTCGAGCCGGAGCAGCCGGCCGCCCACGCGCGCGCGCACGAAGCCGTCGCGGCGCACCGCGTCGAGGGCCTCGGGACCCGATCCGCGCGGCGCGAGGAGGACGACGCGGGTGCCCTCGGGGCGGGCGAGGAGGTCCTCGATCACGCGCTCCGGGGAGTGCGCCCGGACGGCGTCGCCGCAGCGGGGGCACCGGGGCGTCGCCGCGCGGGCGAAGAGGAGGCGGAGGCCGTCGGCGATCTCCGTGACCGTGGCGAGGGTCTCGCGGGGGCCGGGCGCCCGGGAGAGGAAGCCGGCGGCGACGGCCGGCGGCAGGCCGTCGATGCGGTCCACGTCGGGCTTGTGCAGCCCTTCGAGGCCGCCGCGCGCGAGCGTCCCGAGGAATCGGCGATAGGACTCCGCGCCGAGCGTGTCGAGCACGAGCGAGGACTTCCCCGAGCCCGAGACGCCGCAGACGACGGTGAAGGCCTCCCGGGGCAGGTCGAGGTCGATGGACCGGAGGTGGTGGGTGCGCGCGCCCCGGATCTCGATCGCCCGCGAGGTCATGCGGTCACCCCGCGGGGGTCACGTGCGGACGGTCGCGCGCACCTTGAGGGCGCGATCGAGCTCGCTCGTGCGCTCCACGAGGGCGCGCCGGAGGTGGGCGGGGAGGTCCTTCTGGCCGGCGAGGAACCCGTTCGCCGCCTCGAGCGTCTTCGGGTCCACCGCGAGGCCCGGAAAGAGGTTGTTGACGAACGCGCTGCCGAAGTGGAGGTCCCGCTTCGCCGTCGCGGGCAAGAGGTCGGCGAAGAAGCGCCCGACGTAGGGGACGAGCAGGGGACGCTGGTGCGCCCACTGGAAGGCCCCCATGCCGTCCCGGAGGAGGTCGAGGCGGCTGCTCGGGTCCGCGGTGAACCGCGTCCACATCGCCTGCTTGCTGCCCGCGTCCGGCCGCGAGGCCTCGCAGCGGAACGCGGCGCGCTCCCCGCGCTCGGTCGCGTCGGCCTTGCGCAGCGCGTCGAGGAAGGTGGCCGCGCGCGGGTGCCCGTGGGCGCACAGGCGCGTGGCCACCATCCAGCGACGCTCGAGGTCCACGGTGAGGCCCGGGACCGAGGCCTTGCCCTCGGCGAGGTCCGCGAGCACGTCGAGGGAGGCCGGCGTCTCCGAGGTCACCACGAGCGCCTCGAACCAGAGCTTCTGGAGGTCGGTGCCGGCCGGCGCGCGGCGCAGCTCGCGGTCCGCCACGCCGTGCACCGCGGCGACCAGGCGGTCGCGCCGGTCCTCGGGCACGTACGCGTCGAGGCAGGTCTTCACGTTGCGCACGAGCAGCGCGAGGAGCTTGTCGTCGGCCTCGTGGCCGGCCTTCTCCACGAAGAGGTCCACGTAGCGGGTGGGGGGCACCTGCTGGTCGCGCACCATGTTCCACAGGATCGCCCAGACCTCCGTGCGGAGGAGGCCCCCGGGGAGGCGCTCGAGGTTCGCGGTGGTCCAGTCGAGGGAGCGCGCGTCGAGGCTCGTCTTCGCGTAGGCGTGATCGTCGTGGTTGACGAGCAGGAACCGCGGCGCCTCCACGCCGACGAGCCCGGGCACGTGCGCCGTCTCGCCCTCGAGGACGGCGTCCGCGCTCTTCGTGAGGACGATGGCGCCGGTGGCGTCCTCGCCGTAGGCGGCCACCAGGAGCCGGTGGGGGCGCAGGATTCCGTCGCCGTTGCCCCGGCTCTGGGAGAGCGTCGCCTCGGCGATCCGTCCGCCCTCGACGCGCATCGACGGCGCGATCCCGTTCACGCCCGACGTGCGCAGCCAGGCCTTCGACCACGGGCCGAGGTCCTTGCCGGCCGCCTTGCCGATGGCGGCGAGGAAGTCGGCGAGCCGGGCGTTCCCGTGCGCGTGCCGCTTCAGGTACGCGGACACGCCCGACCGGAACGCGTCCGGCCCCACGTAGTAGGACAGCTGCTTGAGGACGGACGCGCCCTTCCCGTAGGTGATGCCGTCGAAGTTCGTGAACGCGTTCACCGTGTCCGGGACGTCCGTGGCGATCGGGTGCGTCGTCGGAAGCTCGTCCTGCCAGTACGCCCAGCGCTTCTCGCCCTGGCGGAACGCCTGGAACCCGTCGGTGAAGCGGGTCGAGGAGACGAGCGCGAGCGTCGCCATGTACGTGGCGAAGCTCTCGTTGAGCCAGAGGTCGTCCCACCACTCCATCGTCACGAGGTCGCCGAACCACATGTGGGCCATCTCGTGGAGGATCGTCACCGCACGGTCGCGGCGCTCCCGGTCGGCGGCCGCGTGCCGGTGGATCATCCGGTCGCTGTGGACCACGCACGCGACGTTCTCCATCGCGCCCATGTTGTAGTCGGGCACGAAGATCTGGTCGTACTTGTGGTACGGGTAGGGGATCTCGAAGTAGCGCTCGAAGAAGTCGAAGCCCTGCCTCGTCAACGTGAAGATCTCGTCGAAGTCCACGTAGGCCGCCATCGACCTCCGCGCCAGCACGCGGGAGGGGATGCGGGCGAGGGGGTCGGTCCAGACCGCCCAGGGGCCCGCGCAGACGCAGAAGACGTACGTGCTGAAGCGTGCCGTGCGCTCGAACGTGTGGATCCGGCCCCCGTCCGCGGGCAGGACCGAGGTCGCCCGGCCGTTGGACACGACCTCCCAGCCCTCCGGGGCCGTCACGGTGAGGGCGTAGGTCGCCTTGAGGTCGGGCTGGTCGAAGCAGGGGAACAGCCGGTTCGCGTTGAACGGCTCGAAGTCCGTGAACACGTACTCGCGCCCGTCGGCGGGGTCCTTCGTCTGGTGGCAGCCCGAGCCGTCGTGGTCGAACTCGTTCTCGTAGGCGATGCGGAGCTCGTGCCGTCCGAGCGGCAGCCGCAGCCCGGACAGGTCGATCCGGCCGTCCGCGATCGCGAGCGTGCAAGGCTTGCCGTCCAGCGTGGTCTCGAGGAGGCGGTCGCCCTGGAAGTCGAGGAAGAGGCCCGCCGTCGGGCCCGCGATCTCCACGTCGATCGTGACGGCGCCGCGGTAGGTGGACGCCTTCTCGGCGAACGTGAGGGAGAGCGCGTAGTCCACCCGACCCACCTGCCCCTTGCGCCGCACCGCCTCGTCGCGCGTGAGCCGCCCGGCTCCACCCACCGCACCCGCCGCCGCACCGTCCTGGAAACATGCGTGCACGATCGATCTCCGCGTCCGAAGGGCCCGGGCTCCCACCGGCGGGAACGGGCGAATGGAGGACTGTAGCGCCGGGGTGGGGGGACGTCGCGCCCCGGTCGCGCCCGGGAGGAGGGGGGCGGCGGGGGGAGGGGGGCCGCGCGACGCCTCCCGGCGTCCGTCAGGCGGGCGAGAACCGCGCGACGAGGGCGTCGCCCGAGGGCGCGCGGTGCTTCGGGGGGGAGCCGACGACGGTCAACCCCTCGATCTCGAGCACGTCGCCCCGCTCGATGCGACGCAGCCGCGCCCTGGCGTCGTCGCTCACGTGGCGGGTGAGCACCTCGTAGTCGTGGCGGCGTCCGTCGGCGGCCAGGCCCGTCCAGACGAGCCGTCCGTTCGCGGGCGAGAGCGGGGAGGTGAGGCGGAAGACGGAGGCGTCGGGGGGCAGGGGGCGCGGGGGGCGGGGGGACAGCGTGACCCAGGAGAAGGTGAGCTCCGTCAGGGAGCGCCGCAGGCGCGCGTTGATCCAACGCAGGCTCTGCGGCGGCGCCCATCGCCGCGCCTCGTGGTCGTGGAACCGTCCTCCGATCGTCGAGAGGTCCACCTTCCCGTCGAGGTCGGGCCCGAGCACGTGAAGGCCGCCGGCGGCGACGGCCGCGGCGGCGAGCCGCCGGAGGCGCTCCGCGAGCGCCCGGATCGCGGGCTCGACCAGGACGAAGAGCCCACCGACGTGAAGACGCGTGGCCCAGGCGCCCAGGGCGGCGGCAGCCTCCGCGTCGGACGCCGCCGGGAACGCCTCGTTCCACGCGAAGGAGGCGACGAGGACGTGGAAGGGCGGCGCTCCGCCGAGGCCCCCCGGCCCCCGCGCGAGGTCGTGGACGAGCGTCTTCGTGCGGATGCCTGCGAGCAGGGGGCCCGCGCCCTCGCGCCAGGGCCCGAGCTCGGACAGGGCCGCCGCCGAGTGGTCGAGCGCCACGAGCTCGACGTCTCGGTCCGGGAACCGTGCGCGCAGGAGCTGGGCGGCCGAGAGCCCGGCCGCGCCGATCCCTGCGCCGAGGTCGAGCACGCGGATCGTGCCCGCTTCGGGAGGTGTCCACCCTCGGAGCTCCAGGGCCTCGGCCAGGGGGAAGCGGACGCGCACCCAGGTCTGCGGGGCGAAGAGGAGGGCGTAGGCGAGCCGCGCCTCCTCGCTCGTCGCGTAGTCGTCGAAACGCGCCGGCCGGTCGGCCGTGAACAGGTCGGACAACGCGCCCGCCGCTCTGTCGAGCCGGAGGACCGCCTCGCGGGGCGTGCAGCCGGGGACCAGGGCGTTCGCCCGGGCGACGAAGGGGGCGGCCAGGGCCTCGGGGTAGGTCCGCACGTCGATCGGGGGGGCCCCGGCCCCCGGGGCCGGAGCGGGGGCCGGGCCGCTCATGGCGGGAGCATCGCACGCGGCGCCCGGGGGGACGACCTCGGCGGTAGCCTGGGTGCGGGCCGCCGGCCCTTTCCGTGCAACGCGGAGGGGGTCCCGTGCGGAATCCTCTCGATGAGCCCCTCCGCCGCCCCTCGCACCCTCGAACAGCACCTCGTCCGATACCGGGAGACCGGCGACCCGGCCGACCTGGGCGCGGTGTTCGACGCGACGGCGCCCGTGCTCTTCCGCATGGCGATCTCCTGGGTGCACGACGCGCCGGCCGCGGAGGACGCGCTCCAGGAGACGTTCGTGGACGCGCTCGAGCATCTCGACCGGTGGGACGCGACGCGGCCGGCGATGCCGTGGCTCGTGGGCTTCCTCCAGATGCGGGTCCGCGCGCACCGCCGCGACGTCCGCCGCGTGCCCGACGCCGTCCGGGTGGCGGCGGCCGCGCCGGGTCCGGCGGAGGGCGAGGGGCCCGTGGACGAGGCCGCGGTGCACGGGGAGGAGGCGGCGGAGATCCGCCGCGCCATCGAGGGGCTCGAGGAGCCCTATCGCAGCGTGGCGCTCCTGCGGTGGCGGTACGGGCTCTCGCCCGCCGAGATCGCCGACGTGCGCGGGGAGCACCCGGGCACGACGCGGTCGCTGCTCTCGCGCGCGCTCGCGCGCATGCGCGGGGCGCTCCGGGCGACGGCGGCCCTGCTCGCGCTGCCCGCGGCGGCAGAGGGGCTCGACGCGGTGCGGGAGGCCGTGCTCGCGCACGCG
>CAZJJQ010000087.1:0-10210 GCA_964546345.1 uncultured Planctomycetales bacterium | reverse complement strand
CGACGCCCGAGCCCGGCCGCGCCCCCCGCCGCCGCGAGCTCGAGGAGACACGCCACGTGGAGGGTGCCGCGGTTCCCCAGCGCCTCGAACAGGACCGCGGCGCCGAGCGCGACGCCCAGGACCGCCCCCAGGGTGTTCCAGGCGTAGAGGCGAGCGAAGACGCGCCCCGCGCGGTCGGAGGGAGGGTCCGCGAGCGCCACGGCGGCCGGCAAGGAGACGCCCCACGGCACGGCCGCGAGGGCCAGGAGGCCCGTCGCGAGGGCGAGGCCGACGCCGCCCCGCACGCTCCCCACGCGCTCGAGGACCGCCGGCACCGCGAAGGCCGCCCCCGCCGCGACGACCTCCGCGGCAGCCAGGAGGAGCCCCGGACGGCCGGAGCGTTGTGCCCACCGCCCTGCGAGGGCGGAGCCGAGGCCGAGCCCGAGGAGCGCCCCCGCGGCGACGGTGGCCACGGGGAGGGAGCCGGCGCCAAGCGTCGGCACCAGGAGTCGGAACCAGGCCGACTCGTGGAGGAGCGCGGCCGCGCCCGAGAGGACGAGGACGAGCGCGAGCGCGGCCGATCGTCCCCGTGCGCCGGCCGTGGGGTCGTCGGGCGCCATCCGCGGAGTCTACGCGCGCGTCGGCGGCGCCCGCCAGGGCCCGCGAACCCCGCGGAGGGGGATCGAAGGCCCGGCACGGCCCCTCCCCCCGCGCCCCCCACCTCCCGGACGGGATCCCCCGACAGGAGTGCGAGCTCCGGCCGCGAGGGCCCCGGCCAAGGCGTCCGACCGACACGGAAGGACCCCGGGATCTTGCGACCCCGGGGTCCCGTGCGGAGAACGAAGGAGGCTGGTCTCCGTTCAGCGCGGGAAGTGGACCTTCACCACGTCCTCGCCCTTGCCCGGACCATGGCAGACGTCGCAGGCCTCCGCGCCGTTCGGGACGGTCTGGAGGGCGATGTGCGCCTGGGCCGAGTTCGAGTCGTGGCAGGAGCCGCAGACGAAGCCCCACTTGTGGGCGGGCACGACCTGCTGCGTCGGGTGGTTGCGGTCGCCCGGCACCTTCCAGGCGGAGTTGCCGTGGCACTTGACGCACTGGGCGACGCCGCCCGGCATGGCCGGGAAGCCGACGCCGTCGAAGCCGGCGAAGAACGTCTGCGGGTTGCTGAGCTCCTTGCCCATGTGGATCTTGTGGAGCATCTCGCGGAACGCGATCGACGTGCCGGGCGCCGTGGTGGAGGTCAGGGAGACCCGGTCCTCCGCCCCGGAGTCGCCGTGGCACATGATGCAGGTCCCGAAGCCGCGGCGGCCGCCGCCGTGGAACCACAGGTCGTCGTGGCAGCCGTAGCAGTTCGCGCCGTTGGAGATGCTGTCGTAGGGCTTGGCGTACTCGGTCACCACGGTGCCCGTGCCGGCCGGGAGCGCGCCGAGCAGGAAGTCCTTCGAGCCCGCGTCGGACGCCCCGCGGTAGGTCTGCGTCTCGGTGTTGCGGGTGAGGACGCGCGGGATCGTGCCGTACACGTCGAGCGTGTAGGTGCCGGGCACCAGCGTCTTGCCCTTCCACTCGCCCTGGGCCTCGCCGAGGTCCGGGGTGTCGTTGATGGGGGCGGGGTAGACGGACGGCATGCGGAAGTCGGCCCAGTAGGTGCAGATCACCACCCGGCCGGCGAACGCGTTGTTGACCTCGGTGATCTGGCCGGTGAGCGCGTTGAGCGTCCACTCGGTCGTCCGCACCGCGGTCGTCAGCTTCACCTCGAGGACGCCCTCGCCCGCGGGGTGGGCGAACTGGAGCGCGTTGCTCAGCCACAGGCGGTTGCCCTGGATGAGCGAGATGTTGCCGTACTCCTCCTGCGCCGTGCCGTCGCCGATCACGACCTTGTCGCTGGTCGCGAAGTTCGTGATGGAGGCCACGTCCACGAAGTTCTGGAGGTAGGCCGCCGCGGCGGTCGTCGTCGTGCTGCCCGGGCTCGCCTGGACGTCGCGCACGAAGACCGTGGTCGGGGAGGCCGCGATCAGCGGGCCCGCGCCCACGGCCGGGAGGTCGAGGTGACCGTCCTTGAGGGTCGTGAAGGTCTCGCCGTTCGCCCCGGTGTCGAGCCCCAGGCGCTCGTAGCTGTACAGCGCGGGGATGTTGACCGTGTAGACCGGCGGGCTGCCCACGCCGGACGCGAGGCCCGGGTGGTTGAGCGGGATGCTCGACTGCAGGATCAGGTTGTAGTTCCACGTCGGGCCCGCGATGATCGCCGTGATGCTCTGGCCGGTCACCGTGGGGCTCGTGATCGTGACGGGGTTGCCGTTGTTGTCCACGATCTTGAACTTCGCCTGGACCTTGTCGTTCGGGTCGAGCTGAGCGCCGCCGCCCTGGTCGGTCACGCTGACCATGTCGAACTTGAGGCCCGGGTTGAAGACGGGGTCGAGCAGCGGGTGCAGGTGCCCGTCGTCGATCGCGAGGGCGCTTCCCGACGGCGTGTGGCAGGAGGCGCACGTCGAGTTCGCGAGGTTGCCCGGCATGGTGATGCCGTTCGAGACGTAGTTCTTCGTCCAGTCGATGTCGTCGTGGCACGCGCCGCAGGCCTGCCGGGACGGCTTCGTCCGGTACAGGGCGCCCTGGGCCGGCGCGACCGCCGAGCCCGCACCGTCCGGGTCGCCGTGGCACTTCGCGCACGCGACCGGGCCGCGCAGCTTCGCGTCCTCCTTGGCCTTGAACGCCGAGTTGGCCGACATCGCGGTGTAGCCCGAGTGGCGCGGCATGCTGACCGAGACGCTCGGGAAGACCGGGAAGGCGACCTCGGAGAAGTCCACGACGGAGTTCTGGTAGCCGACGTACTGCAGGGGCTTCGGGGCCGCGGTGTAGTCGCGGTTGCCGGAGGCGTCCACGCCGATGCCGAGGACGGAGGCCAGGTGCTCGCCCGCGTGCAGCTTGTGGATCATGACCTTGAAGTCCACCGTCACGCCGGGCGTGCCACCCGCGGCGGTGGCGACGTTCTTGTCCTCGCTGCCGGCCGTGTGGCAGAGCACGCAGAGCTGGACGTCCACGCGCGAGCCGCCGTGGGCGCGGAGCTCGGTGTGGCACACGTTGCAGTTCGCGTTCGCCACCACCTCGCGGTGGGAGATCGTGCTCGCGGCGCCGAACAGCACGTCCTTCACGTTCGAGCCCGCGTCGCGCGTCGCGACGCCGCCGACGTCGTAGTAGAAGTACATCTGGAGCCCGACGGTGTACGTCCCGTCGAGGAGCGGCTGCCCCTGCAGCTCGCCGTCGGCGGCCCCGAACGAGGCCGTGTCGTTGAGCGGCGCGGGATAGACGGAGGGGATCGGCGTCGTGAACGTGTACGCCCACACCCCGCCACCCTCGTTCACCGCGCGCGTGGCGATGTCGGTCTGGGGGAGGAGGACGCGCTGGTAGTTGTCGGTCGGGCCGGAGAGGTAGATCTGCGCGCCGCCGACCTTGGTGACGTCGAGATCGACGCCCGCATCCGTCTTGACCGTGAAGCGGACGGTGACGAGGTCCCCGACCGCCAGGGTGCCGCCGGTGGCGTCCGTCACGCTCGTGATCACCACGTTGACGCCCGGCAGCGGCTCGAGGTCGCCGATCACCGTGTCGAGGGGGTTGGCTCCCGCGGGGCCCGCGGGGCCCGCGGGGCCGGGGGGACCCGAAGGGCCGGCCGGCCCCGTCGCCCCGTCGCTCCCGCCCCCGCTGCACCCGGCCAAGGCGAGCACGGCCAGCAGGCCGCAAGCCGTCGCCCATGCACGGAACTCACGATTCGAACGACCCATGTCCACCCTCCGTCCGTGGCAGGTCGCGAGGCCGCGGGGCAACTGCTGTCCCGGGTGCCGAGCGCCTGACGGGGGGGGGATACGCAATTTCCTATCCACGCGACGCCACCCTCAAGTCGGACGCAAGACCCGAAGCGACAAGGAGTTGCGCGGCATGTAGGGGGCTCCGCACGGCCGCCCGGGAGCGAGGGCAGCGGAATCCCGCGCTGGGGGTGGGGAAAGGTCCGCGTCCCGCGACACGCCGGGTTCGGCCCCTGTTCGTCCGGAAGACGAGAGCGGGCCCCGGGGTCGTACGACCCCGGGGCCCGCAGGCGGACGGTAGGAGCGCTTCCGGCTACCGCGGGAAGTGCGCCTTCTTGACCTCCTCGGACTTGCCCGGGCCGTGGCACACGTCGCAGGCCTCGACCCCGTTCGGGGCGGTCTGGAGCGTGATGTGCGCCTGCGCCGCGCTCGAGTCGTGGCACGAGCCGCAGACGAAGCCCCACTTCTTGGCGGGGAGCACCTGCTGCGTCGGGTGGTTGCGGTCGCCCGGGTTCTGCCACGCGGTGTTGCCGTGGCACTTCACGCACTGCTCGGGCCCGCCCGGCATCGCCGGGAAGCCGACCGCCTCGTAGCTCGACCAGGTGCTGTTGCCCTCGATCTTGTACGCGGTCGGGTTCGAGAGGTCCTTGCCCATGTGGATCTTGTGGAGCATCTCGCGGAAGGCGATCGAGGTGCCCGGGGCGCTCGCGCTCACGGGCCGGGACGGGAGCCCGCGGTCCTCGCCGCCCGAGTCGCCGTGGCACATGATGCAGGTCCCGAAGCCGCGGCGGCCGCCGCCGTGGAACCACAGGTCGTCGTGGCACGCGTAGCAGTTGTTCTGCGACGAGATGCTGTCGTACGGCTTCGCGTACTCGGTGACGACGGTGCCCGTGCCCGCCGGGAGCGCGCCGAGGAGGATGTCCTTGACGCCCGCGTCGGACGACCCGCGATAGGTCTGGGTCTCGGCGTTCTTGTTCAGGACGCGCGGGATGGTGCCGTAGATGTCGAGGGTGTAGGTGCCGGGCACGAGGGACTTGCCCTTCCACTCGCCCGAGGCCTCGCCCAGGTCGGGCGTGTCGTTGAGCGGCGCCGGGTAGGTGGTCGGGATCCGGAAGTCGGCCCAGTACGAGGAGAGGACGACCCGCCCGGCGAACGCGTTGTTCACCTCCGTGATCGTGCCCGTCGCGGTGGCGAGGGTGTAGTCCGTCGTCCGCGTCATCGTCGTCAGGGTGAACTCGAGCACGCCCGAGCCGGCCGGGTGCGCGAACCGCATCCCGCCGAACGTCGTGCGCAGCCAGAGCCGGTTGCCGACGATGGTCTGGATCTGGACGTACTCCTCGGCCGCCGTGCCGTCGCCGAGGACGAGGTAGTCGTTCACGGCGAGGTTCGTGACGCTCGCGACGTCGATGTAGTTGTCGGCGAGGTTCGAGGCGGCCGTCATCGTCGTGCTGCCGCCGGCCACCGCCGTGCGGCAGTAGACCACCGTCGGCGTCGCGGCGATCAGCGGGCCCGCGCCGACGGCGGGCAGGTCGAGGTGGCGGTCACGCGCGGTGACGAAGACCTCGGCGTTGCCGCCCGTGTCGAGGCCGACGCGCTCGAGCGTCACCGCCTGGGGCAGGGTCAGCGTGTAGACCGGCGGGCTGCCCACGCCGGAGACGAGATCCGGGTGGTTCAGCGGCACGCCCGTGTTGAGGAGCAGGTTGTAGTTCCAGGTCGGGCCCGCGAGGATCGCGGTGATGCTCTGCCCGGTGACCGTCGGGCTCGTGATCGTCACGGGGTTGCCGTTCGAGTCCAGGATCTTGAAGCTGATCTTGACCTTGTCGTTCGGATCGAGCTGGGCGCCGCCCGTCCCGTCCGTGACCGAGACCACGTCGAACTTGAGGCCCGGGTTCACGACGGGGTCGAGCAGCGGGTGGAGGTGGCCGTCGATCACCGCGAGGTTGTTGCCCGTCGCGGGGTGGCAGTTGGCGCAGGTGCCGTTCGCCAGGTTGGCCGGCATCGTCGTGCCGCTGCCGCCGACGTAGGGCTTCGTCCAGTCGATGTCGTCGTGGCACGACGAGCACGCCTGCCGCGAGGGCTGGGTGCTGTAGAGCGAGCCCTGCGCGGGCGCGAGCGCGGGGCCCGTGCCGTCCGGATCGCCGTGGCACTTCGCGCAGGCGACGACGCCCTTGAGGTAGACGTCCTCCTTCGCCTTGTTGGACGCGTTGGCCGACATCGCGGTGTAGCCGAACCGCTTCGGCATGCTCGTGTTCAGGCTCGGGAAGATGGGGAAGCCGACCTCGGAGAAGTCGTTCACCGAGTTCTGGAAGCCGACGTACTGCAGGGGGACGACCGGCGCGGCGCTCGCGCTGTAGACCCGGTTGCCCGAGTTGTCCACGGTCAGGCCGAGCACGGACGGCAGGTGGTCGCCGTTGTGGATCTTGTGGATCATCACCTTGAAGTCGACGGACACGCCGGGCGTGCCGCCCGCGGCCGTCGCGACGTTCTTGTCCTCGCTGCCCGCCGTGTGGCAGAGCACGCAGAGCTGGACGTCCACGCGGGTGCCGCCGTGCGCGCGCAGCTCGGAGTGGCAGGCGTTGCAGTTCGCGTTGGCGACCACCTCGCGGTGCGAGATCGTGTTGGCGGTCCCGAACAGGAGGTCCTGGACGACCGCGCCCGCGTCCCGGGTCGCGACCCCGTCCACGTCGTAGGAGTAGTACATCTGCAGGCCGACGGTGTAGGTGCCGTCCAGCAGGGCCTGCCCCTGGAGCTCACCGTCGGCGGCCCCGAACGAGGCCGTGTCGTTGAGCGGCGCCGGATAGGTGGCGGGGATCGGCGCGGCGAAGGTGTAGGACCAGACGCCGCCGCCCTCGTTCACGGAACGGGTGGCCACGTCGGTCTGCGGGAGGAGGACGCGCTGGTAGTTGCTCGTCGGGCCCGAGAGGTAGATCTGCCCGCCCGTCAGCGCGGAGACGTCGAGGTCGGTGCCCGCGTCGGTCTTCACGGTGAAGCGGACCGTCACGAGGTCCCCCACCGCCAGCTTGCCGCCGGTGCTGTCCGTCACGCTCGCGATGGCGATGTTGACGCCGGGGAGCGGATCGAGATCCCCGATGACCACGTCACCGGGGGGCGCGGAGGGGCCGGGGGGCCCCACGGGTCCGGGGGGGCCTGCGGGGCCCGCGGGACCCTGTGCGCCGTCGCTCCCCCCGCCGCTGCAGCCCAGCAGGGCGAGGCTGCTCGCGACGCCGAGCACCGCCGCCCACCAACCGCCGCGCATCGTGACTCTCATGGTCAGCCTCCCGGGTTCTACCACCGCACCCACCGCGAACGGAACCGGTCTACCCCCATCCTAGCAACTCCCGGGCCGCCGTCGGACCCAGGTGGCGACCGACGCAACTCCTTGAACGCTGGGCGCTTCCGTTCCTTCCGAGGCCTTCGGGCCACCCTCGCGTCGCAGGTCATGCGCAGTACCGCGCAGCCCTGCGGAGTTGCCCCCACCCCCATGGAGCCCTGGGAGCCAGGGGGGGGGCCGGCCTCGCCCGGCGGGTGAGCGTCATCGGAGGCGAACACAGCCCCGCAGGGAGACGCCTCGGCCCCCGCCGCCCCCCGAACTCCGCAGCCCGGCGGCCCTCGCCATGTCGGCCGGGCGGCATTCGCCCTGCGCGGCCCTACTTGTGGCAGAAGAAACACTCCATCCCGTTGTCGAAGTGCGGGACGGCGGGAGCGCCCCCGGGGCCCACGCCGCCGGGCAGGTGGCACAGGCGGCAGTTCATGCCCGGGGTGTGCCAGGCCGGCTGGTCGGCGGCGGTGTCGTGCGTCGGGTTCTGCTGGTGGCAGACTCGGCAGCTCTCCTCGCGCCCGATGGGGAAATGGCACTCGCCGCAGTGCACGGACGGGGGTGCCGCCCACCGCCCGCGGTGGCTCATCGGAGGCGTCTCCTCGTGGCAGCGCACGCAGTAGTCGGTCGTGTGGCACGTCATGCAGCTGACGCGGTCCATCGCGGCCATGACGCCGTGGGTCTTCACGCGCCACAGGTTGTTGTGGTTCCGGGGCATCTCGTCCCGGTGGCAGCGGTCGCAGAACTGCCGGTCGTCGTGGCAGAGGTCGCAGTGCTGCTCGGCGCGCTCCCGCGGGCTGCGGGAGACCTGGCCGTGCACCTCCTTCCACAGGCTGTTCCGGTGGCTGCGAGGCGGCGTGTCGCGGTGGCAGCGGTCGCAGAACTGCGCGTCCGCGTGGCACAGGTCGCAGTGCTGCTCGGCGCGGTCGGTGCTCGTGCCCGCGAGCTTGCCGTGGACCTCCCGCCACCCCTGCGAGTGGTTGGGAGGGGCGGACGTGGTCCGCAGGTCGCGGTGGCAGGTCTCGCAGGAGCTCTTCGCGCCCTTCTGCTGGTGGCAGGACATGCACGCGGCCATGTCGAACCGCAGCCCCGTGAACCGTGCCGTGCCCTTCATGTCGCCGTGGCAGGGCGCGCACGAGGCCGAGTCGGTGGCGTGGGGGCCGTGGCGGAAGAGGATCTCGGCGTCGTAGGACTGGATCGCCTTCGACCAGCGGGGCTCGCCGGCGGGGGTGAAGAACGCGTTCTTCACCTTCTGCTCGGCGGGCTTCTTCTCGTCCTCCTCGTCGTGGCACTCGGCGCAGACGGCGTAGGTGAGCTTCTTCGGCTCGAACCGCTCGCCCTCCTTGCGGTCCTTCATGTGACAGTCGGCGCACTCGAGGCCCTTCTCGAGGTGCGCGGTGTGGTCCATCCGCGGCCCCGAGGCCACCCGGGCGGGCGCCTGGACCCTTCCGCCGGCGACGGGCTGGGGCCCCCGCACGCGCGCACGGGCGCAGGAGAGGACCACGATGCCGGCCACGATCGGGACGATCCAGCGGATGGCGCGCGTGAAGGAGCTCATGGGCGTCTCCGGGAGCTAGAAGTCGTAGCCGAGGCCGGCCTGGAGGGTGAAGAAGGTGCCGGCGTCGTCGTCCTCGAAGCGCAGCGTCACGTCCGCCTTCCAGGACCGCGCCGGGACGAAGGTCACCCTCGCGTAGGCGCCGTAGGAGTCGTACCGCTCGGTGTCGGTGTAGATGTCCGTCCGGTAGAGGGCGTAGTCGAGGCCCGCGGAGAGCCGGAAGCAGGTGCTCGGCTTCCAGGTGGCGTCGAAGCCGCCGGAGAACACGTCGTCGTGGCTCGCCCAGTACTCGCCGGTCAAGGAGAGGGTCACGTCCCGCCGCGGCCAGTCCGTGCGCGAGATCGTCGCGTAGAGCCGGACGAACTCCCGGTTGAACGTGCCCTCGTCGGACGCGTGCCACAGCCCGCGGGCGGTCACGCCGCCCTCCACCGTGACGCAGTTCGAGAAGCCCTTCGAGGCCGCCAGATGCCCGTCCCAGTACGGGAACAGGGTCTGCTCGATGGCGGTGTAGGCGTCGAGGTCGTAGACGAGGGCGTTCTGCTCCTCGAGCAGGCTGCGGAAGCTCCCCCGGATCGCCACCTCGGCCTCGGGGAGGTACGAGAGCCCCGACACGCCGATCTCCCGCGGGTGATCGTCCACCTGCTGGTACCAGAGCCGCCCGTTGACGCAGCTCGAGAGCCTCTGCCGCAGCTCGCCCGTGAACAGGTTGTTCTTCGGCGTGCCGTAGTAGCTGTTCTCGTCCTCCACGTACACCCAGTCGATGCGGGCGTCCCCGCCCCGCCACGGACGGAACGCGGCACCGGCGCCGCAGATGAAGTCGCCCTCCGGGGAGCTCTCGAACAGGTGCGCGGGCAGCCCCACGAACGCGGTGGCCTGGAAGTCGGCGACGCCACGGGGCGCCGTGGTCACGTGCACCCCGTCCACGAGGAACGGATAGCCCCCGTCCACGTTCTGCCGACCGATGCGCACCTGCTCGAGGAAGGCGCACTCCCACCGGTACGAGGCGTACATGTGGTAGAGGCGGCCGGTGAGCAGCGAGTCGTACGTGCCGTCCACGTCGTTGAACACGTAGTAGCTGCTGGAGGGCGAGTTGTAGTCGAGATCCTCGGCGAGCCTTCCGTAGAACGAGCCGGACCACCCGACGTCCGACTCCTTGCGATAGCGCAGCGCGAGGTACTCGTAGAGGTCCACGTCGTGGTCCGAGTCGGTGTCCACGCGGGCCCGGATCCGGGCGGACGCGGTCCCGTGCCAGCACCGGGGAGAGGCCTCCGAGACGGTCCGGACCGGCACCGTGGAGGGCAGCATCGCCACCACCGCGGCCTTCGACGCGGCGTCGTCGGCCGGAGGCTTCGTCTCCTCGCCGTGGGACTCCTCCGTCTTCGGCGCCTCCCCCTTCGGAGCCTCGGGCTTCGCCTCATCACCCTTCGGCTCGGGGGGCTTCGTCTCCCCCGCGGGCCCGGGAGGGGTGCCCCCCTCGGGGGCCGGGGCGTCCGGCTTCGCGGGTTCCGCTGGAGGAGCCGCAGGATCGGGCACCGGGGGCGTCGGCGGCTCGGGGACGGGGGCCGG
>CAZJJQ010000086.1:0-10239 GCA_964546345.1 uncultured Planctomycetales bacterium | reverse complement strand
GGCGCCTGCGCGAGCGGGTGCGGCGGCTGCTGTTCGACTTCGACGACGCGCTCCCGTACCGGGACAGCGCGCGCGGCGCGAGCCGCTCGGGGACGCGGGCCGCCCGGTTCCGGGAGATCGTCGGCGTCGCCGACGCGGTGAGCGCGGGGAACGCCTACCTGGCGCGGCTCGCCTCTGGGGCCGGTCGCCGCGACGCACGCGTGCTCCCGACGGTGGTCGTCGTGCCCGAGGGGCCCCCCGCGCCCGAGCCCGTCCCGGCTCCGGTGGTGCTCGGGTGGATCGGCAGCCGTGCCACCCTGCCGTACCTGCAGGCGAAGCAGATGGTGTTCGCCGCGCTCGTGGCCATGGGCTTCGGATACCGCCTGCACGTGATCGCGGACGGCGTCCCGACGCTGCCGCCGGGGATCCCCGTCCGCGGTGTGCCGTGGACGGCCGACGGGGAGGGCGCGGCGCTCGACGCCTGCCACGTGGGGCTCGCGCCGTTGCCCGACGACGCGTGGACGCGGGGGAAGTGCGGCTTGAAGGTGGTGCAGGCGCTGGCCCGGGGGCGTCCCGTGGTCGCCAGCGCGGTGGGGGTCCAGGCCGACCAGGTGGTGCACGGATGCACGGGCTTCCTGGCACAGGACGACCCCGGCTTCGTCGAGGGGATCGCGGCGCTCCTGCGCGACGGGGACCTGCGGCGGCGCATGGGCGGGGCCGCGCGGGAGGACGCACGGGCACGCTGGTCCGTGGAGGCGTGGACGCCCAGGGTCGTGGCGCACGTCGAGGAGTCCCTCGCATGACGTCGGCCGTCGTCGCGCCCCCGCAGCACCTCCTCGTCCGGCTCCCCAATCCGGCCGGCGACGTCGTCGCGAGCACGCCGGCGCTCGTGGCCCTCCGGCGCGCGCTGCCGGGGACACGGATCACGTGGGCCGGCCGCAAGCCCGCCGTGGACCTCGTGGACGGGCTCGAGGGTGCGGACGCCCTGTTCGAGATCACCGGGGAGCTCCTCGAGGGGGCGAAGGCGCCCCTGCGCCTCGGCCGCGCCTGGCGCGACATGGGGGTGGACGCGGTCCTGCTCCTGCCGAACTCGTGGTCGTCGGCGCTGGCGGCCCGTTCGTCGGGAGCCGTCGTGCGGATGGGCTACGCGCGGCGGGGGCGTCAGGCGCTCCTCACCCACGCGATCGCACCGCGACGGGACGGGGGCGGGATCGTCCCGGAGCCCATGCGCACCTACTACCTACGCCTGGCGGCGCTGCTCGGGGCGGACGACACGGGGGAGCCGCCGCGCGTCGTCTCGACGACCGAGGGCGAGGCTCTGGCCCGCGCCCGCCTGGCGCGGGCGGGCGACGGACCGTTCCTCGGGGTCGCCCCCGGGGCGGCGTTCGGGCCCAGCAAGATCTACCCCCCGGAGAGGCTGGCCGAGGCGGTCCGCGCGGTCCGATCGGAGACCGGGCTCGTACCCCTCGTGTTGTGCGGGCCGGGGGAGGAGGAGCTCGGTCGGGAGGTGTTCGAGCGGGTGGGCCCGCCCGCGGTCCCGACCCACGCCCGCATCGCCCGGTGGCCGGAGGCGAAGGCCCTGCTGAGGCGGTGCGCGCTCCTCCTCGGGCCGGACGCCGGGGCGCGCCACGTCGCCACCGCGCTCGGGATCCCGGCCGTGGCGGTGTTCGGGCCGACCGATCCGCGGTGGTCCGAAGGCGACGGGGACCTCGTGACGGTGGTCCGCCGGGACGACCTTGACTGCCTCGGGTGCCACCTGAAGGTCTGTCCCATCGGGCATCCCTGCATGAACGGCCTGGACGCCGCGGTGGTGGCGCGGGCCTGCGTGGCCCGGGTGCGGCCCGGGCGCGGGAGCGGCTGACGCGCGCGGGCGGCGGGGGGCGGCTGTCCGTCGGCTCCGCCCCGCCTCCTCCCCCCGTCGGATCCCGGCCCGCGGGTAGACTCCCCGTCCATGGCGCCTGCCCCGGTTGCTCCCGCCCCCCCCGCCGTCCCGCGGCCGCGCGGGGAGGAGGTCCACAAGGCCGCGGCCGCGCTGCGCGAGCAGGTCGCCCGCCGCATCGTGGGGCTCGAGGAGGTCGTCGAGCAGGTCCTGATCGCGGTGCTGACCGAGCACCACGTGCTGCTCGAGGGCGTGCCCGGCCTCGCCAAGACGTTGCTCGTCTCGACGATCGCGGAGCTCCTCGACCTCTCGTTCCGCCGGATCCAGTTCACGCCCGACCTGATGCCGAGCGACGTCACCGGGAGCGAGGTCCTCTCGAAGGACGCCTCGGGCAGGCGGGAGTTCCGGTTCCTCGAGGGGCCGGTGTTCGCGAACGTGATCCTGGCGGACGAGATCAACCGTACGCCCCCCAAGACGCAGGCGGCGTTGATGGAGGCCATGGAGGAGCGCACGGTCACGAGCCTGGGGATCCGCCGCCCCCTCGACCGCCCCTTCCTCGTCCTGGCGACGCAGAACCCGATCGAGCAGCAGGGCACCTACCCGCTGCCCGCCGCCCAGCTGGACCGGTTCCTCTTCAAGATCCGCCTCGACTACCCGACGGTCGAGGACGAGGCGCGCATCGTGCGCCTGACGACGGCGACCCTCGAGCCGATCAAGCCGGCGGCGGTCGTGACCAAGGCCGGGCTCATGGGCTTCCAGGCCGCCGTCGCATACGCGGACGTTCCGCCGGAGCTCCTCCAGTACGCCGTCGATCTCGTGCGGGCCTCCCGTCCGGCGGATCCCATGGCACCCGCCCGCGTGCGCGAGTACGTGACGTGGGGTGTCGGACCGCGCGCCGCGCAGGCGCTGGTCTCGGGGGCGAAGGCGCGCGCCTTCCTGCGGGGGCGCGCGGTCGCCTCCTTCGACGACGTCCGGGCCCTGGCCCCGGCCGTCTTCCGACACCGGCTCGTCTGCTCCTACGCCGCGGACGCCGACGGGATCTCCGCCGACGACATCACCCGCGCGCTGCTCGACCATGTGCCCTACCCCGGTCGTCGCGAGGCCCGCGGGGAGCCGTCTCGGGTGGCCCGCTGGTGGCGTACGCTCGTGTCGCCTCCCGTGACCCGTAGACGCGGGATCCCCTGACGACCGCCGCACCTCGTCGCGGGGGCCGTTGAGGGGATGGGAAGCACTCGCCGTCGGGCAGGCTCGGGCCGCTCGCTGCCTTCCGCGACGGTCCGTGGCCCCCGGCCGCGGACGAGGGTGCGAGGGAGCGCAGTGCCCGAGAGGAAGAGGATGCGGAGGGCCGCGCGGCGGCTCGCCCTGCGCGTTCGGCGACTTCCGCAGACGCCTTCCGCTCCGGGCGCGCGTTCGGTCGTATCGTGGTGTCCGTCTCGGCGACGGGGCGCGGGTGGGAGCCGCCCGCGTCGCACGGGCTCGGCGACCGCCGACGCCGAGACGTTCCAGAGGAGGTGGGTTCGTTCCTCGCGGAGGGTTCCATGGGCGGGAGGCGCCGACGGACCTGGATCGCGGGCACGGCCCTGCTTGCGGGTGCTCTCGGCGTGGTGGTCCTGCTCCTCGCCAGGGTCACCCTTCGGGACGGGGAAGTGCTCTCCCCCGCTTCGGCCCCGGGGCTGATCCCCGAAGCGCTCGGCGTGGAGGCGCGGGAGGAGATGGAGGCAGGTGCCGGAGAGACCCGGCTCCGCGCCGCGCCGTACGGGCCCAGGCAATCGCCCACCACCCTCGTGTGGCGCGTCGCCGGACGCGTGACGGACGTCGCGGGCAGCCCCGTCGCCGGCGCCGACGTGGTGCTCGCCGAGAGCGCGCCTCCCCCGGAGGACCACGCGGAGGTGCGTACGCGCACGCGGACCGGCGCGGACGGCACCTATCGCCTCACGCTGGGGGAGGAGGGGCGGCGCGCCGGGACCCTCCTCGTCTCCGCCACGGCGCCCGACCTCGGGGCGCTCTCGCACTGCCCCTCGCTCTCCGCGCTGCCGATCGATCCGACGGGGAGCGTCCTCGCCGATCTCGTGCTGTATCCCGTGGGCCGACTCACGGGACGCGTCCTCGCCGCGGGGGGCCTTCCCGTCCCCGGGGCGACCGTCGAGGTCTGGGCCCGCTGGCCCGAGGGGGGCACCGGGCGGCGGAGCTTCCCGTGCGACGTCGAGGGGCGCTACGCGGTCGGGGGGCTCTTCGGGACGATCTCCTGTCGTGCGGCGGCGTCGGGGCACGGCGACCACGACCACCTGCTCTCGATTCCCGTGGGTGGCGCGTTGCGCAAGGACCTCACCCTCGTCGCGCGGAGCGCCGGGATCCGCCTCCGCCTCGTGGCGCCGACGGGGCAACCGGTCGCGGGGCTCAAGGTGGCGGCGGGCACCTTCCACGACCTCGAGAGCGGCTCCGGGGTCCTGGGAACCACGGACGCGGAGGGCCGCGTCACGCTGGTGGGGTTCTTGCCCAGCGACCAAGTTCGCGTGCGTGTCCCGGTCCGCGACGGAGGGGAGCTCTGGTGCTGCGACCCGGGCGTGGAGGAGCTGGCCGTCGGCGACCCGCCGGAGCTTCCCGAGGTCACGATTCCGCTCCGCCCCGGAGCGCTCGTGCGGGGCGTCGTGCGCGCCTCCAGCGGGGAGCCCGTCGGCCCCGGGTACCCCGTCGCGATCCTCGCCGGGGGCGCCCGGCAGGAGGCGGTGACGGACGCTGCGGGACGGGTCGTCTTCGAGGAGATCCTCCCCGTCGGCGCTGCGCATCTCGACGCCGCAGCGATGACCGACGGCCTCGACGTGGAGGTCACCCCGGGCGTGTGCGAGCTCGACCTCGTCGTGGATCCCTGCGTGCGGGTCGAGGTCCGCCTCGTGCGACCGGACGGGGCACCCCTGCGCGGACGCTGGCCCCGGAGCGCGGCGGGGGGAGGCCTCTCCCTCAGGCTCGAAGCGGAGCCGGGCGCGCCCTCCCCGGCGTACCCGATCGATCTCGAGGGCAGCGGGGATGGCGCGCTCGGTGCCTGGGCCCCGTCCGCGTCGCTCCGATCCTCTCGCGTGGTCCTCCGATCCTCGGTCCCGCCCTCGCACCCCCTCGTGAGCTCCGATCCCATCGGCCCCGTGCGCACGGGCTCCACGGTGTCCGTGGACCTGCGGGTGCCCCCCGACCTGCTCCCGTCCGTGCGGGGTCGCCTGCACGTCCGGGGGGCGTCCACCCCGTGCTTCTCGGCGTACCTGATGCTCACCTCCCTCGACGCCCCGCGGCCCTCCGGCGCCCGGCACGCGTTCTTCTTCGGCACCGACCGCTTCGAGCTGCCCTTCGTGCGTCCGGGCCGCTACGAGCTGCTGCTCTCGGAGTCCAGCGCGAGCGCGCGCCGGACCCTCGTGGTGCCCGAGACGGGCGTCCTCGACCTCGGCGACGTCGAGCTCGAGCCTCGGTGAGGGGCCGCGGCGCGTGGCCGCGCGTGCGGGCCCGGCGCATCCTCGGGTCCCGCTACGCCTTCCCCTGCTCGACGTCCGCCACCGCCAGCTCGAAGACGCGGGCGAACTCGTCGATCTCGCGCGCCAGCGTGTCGGCCAGGAACAGCACCCGGATCACGGCCGTCTCCCCGGCGTAACCGCACCCGAGGAGCTTGAGGCCCCGCAGCCACGCGGCGTGCACGAGGGCCTCGCGCCGACGCACGACGATGCCGCGCATCAGCCCGAGCCCGCGATGCGCCACGACGACGCCCGGGTGGCGCGCCACGATCCCGTCGAGCGCCGCGGCGAGCCGCTCGCCCTTCTGCGTCTCGTTCTCGAGGTAGGAGGCTCCGCCGAACGCGGGATCCCGATGGTGGAGCAGGGTGTCCAGCACGGTCCACGCGAAGTTCGTGTCGAGGATGCGGCCGGAGCCCCAGGTGTTGCTGTGCCAGCCGCCGTGGAGGTGCCGCTCGAGGTGGGCCCCGGCGAGGGTGATGCCGATCACCATGCTCTTGGCCGTGGCGAGCACGTCGGGGCGGACGCCGAGGTGCTCGGTCATGAACAGGCGGCCGGTGCGGGCGACGCTCTGGACCTCGTCGCACACGAGGAGGCCGCCGGTCTCGTCGCAGACCCTCCTCACCGCCTGGAAGAACGCCGGGTCGCCCGGCACGTAGCCGCCCTCGCCCTGGAAGGGCTCGGCGAGGAACCCCGCGAACAGGTCCTTCGGGATCCTCCCCTGCTCGCGCACCACCCGGGCGAGCTCGCCGGGGATCGCGAGGAGCTGCCCGATCTCCCGGAAGTCTACGAGCGCTCGCACCGGGTCGCCCGGAGCGTTGAAGGGGACGTGGTGGACGCCGTGCGACTTCGGATAGCCGAGCTGATGGGCGCGCTTGCTGCGCGTCATCGAGAGCGAGCCGAGCGTGCGGCCGTGGAACGACGTCTCGCACGCGACCATCTGGAACGGGTAGTCGTCGAAGACCGGATGGTCCTTGAGCGACGGATCGCGGTCGTAGAACGGGATCCTGCGGTTCCCGAGGGCGTCCTGGACCCGCTGGAACGTCGCCATCCCGTGCCGCTCGACGAACCGCTTGTAGGCCGTCTCGTGGCAGAGCTTGAGCGCGGCCTCGATGGCCTCCGTGCCGCTGCTGCTGAAGAAGGCGCGCCAGCCCTCGGGCTGCGGCCAGCGCTCCTGCAGCACGTCGTTCCAGAGCGCCCCGAGGTCCGTGGGGGTCTTGATGCCGCTGCCCAGGCGCGCCGAGAGGAAATCGTCCGTGGCGATCTCCCGCCGGAGGAGGACGCCCGCGGTGCGCAGGGTCTCGAGCATGGCGAGGAAGCGGGGATGCTGCTCGTCGAGCACCTTCTGCGCCACGCCCAGATAGCCGTCGAAGTAGGTGCCGAACGGCGCCTTCACGAACGGCCCGTGCACGGGCCAGCCCATCTCGACGACGGGGCTGTCCTTCGCGAGCGTCGTCGTGAAGAGCCGTGCGTTCATGGCGCGCCGCGCCGCCTCCGCCTCCGGCGTCTCCACGGGCCCGTGCAGCCTGACGGTCGCGGTCGTGCGATTCAGCCGTTCGCCCCCGACCACGACGTCGGGCCAGGCGGCGCGTCTCGCCTCGGCCTCGGGGGACACGGGGAGGGCGTCGGAGCGGCGGGCGGCGGCGTCGAGCATGCCGACCATGCTACCGCCGCAGGTGCCGTCGCCCTCCGGGTGGCCCGTCCGTGCGGCGGCGCGCGGCACCCTCTCGGTCGCTCATCGAGGCGTGCCGGGCGCCTCCTCCTCCTGCACCGAAACCGTTGCGGCCCCGCCCGAGAGCCGGACCACGATCCAGCTGCGGTGCTTCACCGCGGCCGTCATCCGCGCCGCGGCCCGGCCGTTCACGAGGACCGACACCTCGTGGTCTCCGGCGCGCAGGGACAGCATCGGGCCCGCCACCCGGACCGGTCCGCCTCCCGTCTGCACGGTCCCGTCGAACCCCTTGCGATCGCCGACGTAGACGACCACGGCGGCGCTGCCACCGGCCGCACCGCCGCCACCCGTCTCGACCACCACCTGGGTGGGCGTGTCGCGGTCCTCCAGGTTGTAGCTGGTCTTGCACCCCGCGAGCGCCACGCCGCCGCAGAGCGCGGCCAGGAGGAGCGCTCCGCCGCGCCCGAGGGCCCGTGCGGCGCGGCTGCGCGCGGCGAGGCGTTGGGCGCACGGCGGGGGGCGATCGGGCTTCATCGCGGCTTGCCTCGGGACCGGGGGGCGCGTAGACTCCGCGTCGATCCTCGGTGGGCTCGGCGCGAGGCGGCTGCGGTGAACCTAGCCGCGCCCTCGGGGTCGAGCAAGGCCCGTTGTCCACGGAGGGTGCGGTCCATGTCCCCGGCGCACGGCTTCCGCGGGCGCAACGTGGTCTCGGCCGACGACTTCTCCAAGGACGACCTCCTCGGCCTCCTCGACGCGTCCGCCTTCTACGAGGGGGACGTCGGGCCGCGCCTGGCGGGCAAGATCCTCGGCACCCTCTTCTTCGAGCCGAGCACCCGCACGCGCCTGTCCTTCGAGTCCGCGATGCACCGGCTCGGCGGCTCCGTGGTCGGGTTCTCCGACGCCAAGATGTCGTCCCTCTCGAAGGGGGAGAGCCTCGCCGACACCATCCGCGTCGTCGAGTCCTACTGCGACGCGATCGTCATCCGCCATCCCATGGAGGGCGCCGCCCGCCTGGCCGCCGAGACCGCGCACATCCCCGTCGTCAACGGGGGCGACGGCAGCAACCAGCATCCCACGCAGACGTTCCTCGACCTGTACACGATCCGGAAGGCCACGGGGCGCCTCGACGGCCTGAAGGTGGCCTTCTTCGGCGACCTGCGCTACGGTCGCGCGGTGCACAGCCTGACGAAGGCGCTGCTCCACTTCGACGTGGACCTCTCGTTCATCGGCCCGTCGATGCTGCGCCTGCCCGACGAGCTCCGCACCCTGCTCAAGGGGCGCGGCCGGCTCGGCCGCGAGCTCGAGTCGCTCGACGACGCGCGCGATCTCGACGTGCTCTACGTCACGCGCATCCAGAAGGAGCGCTTCCCCGATCCGGCCGAGTACGAGAAGGTGAAGCACGGCTACCGGCTCGACCGGGCGACGGCGGAGCGCTTCGGCCCCGACCTGAAGATCCTGCACCCGCTGCCCCGCGTGACCGAGGTGGACCCCGACGTGGACGCCCTGCCCGGCGCCCTCTACTTCGAGCAGGCGAAGAACGGCGTCACCGTGCGCAAGGCGCTGCTCTCCCTGCTCCTGTCGGACGCCCCTCCGGGAGGCTGACCATGGCGAGCCCGCACGACTTCCAGCTCCAGGACGGCACGGTGATCGACCACCTGCCCGTCGGCACCGCCGCCCGGGCGCTCGTCATCCTGGGCCTGCCCCGCGAGGGCCCCGTCACCGTCGGCATGAACGTGCCGAGCAGGCGCTTCGGCCGCAAGGACATCATCCGGGTCGAAGGCCTCGAGCTGCGCCGCCACGAGACGGACCGGCTCGCGCTTCTCGGGCCCGCCGTCACGGTCAGCATCGTGAAGGGCGGCAAGGTCACCAGCAAGCAGCTCCTCGAGGTGCCGGAGCGCCTGATCGGCGTCCTGCGCTGCGCCCACCCGACCTGCATCACGAACCACGAGCGCATCGCGCCGGTGTTCGATCGCGTCTCCCGCTCGCCGCTCAAGCTGCGGTGCGCCTACTGCGAGCGCGCCGCCGCGGAGGTCCACGCGTTCGTCGGAGGGTGACCGACGCCGCGCGGTGGGCGCGGGGAGTCCTCCGCGCCGTCCCCCGCCGCCCCCTCCCTCCCGCCGGGCCCGGCTCCCCTCACCGCAGGAGCGTGCTCCACGCGGCGTCGATCGCCGGCACGAGCACGTCGCCGGCCGTCGCTCCCGCCCCGACGGCGCGGCTGAAGAAGTGGTTGACCCCGGGCAGGACGACCACCTCCGCGAGGGCCGCGGCGTGGGCCCGCAGCTCGTCCGGTGGGGCCACGTGGTCGCGCTCGCCCACCAGGATCCGGGCCGGCACCGGGATCGCTGCGAGGCGGGCGAGCGATTGCGCGTCGAGCGCGGCGTCGCGGATCGGCCGCCCGAGCAGCAGGTCGCCGAAGTCGCGCGACGTCCGGGGCACCCGGGTGGCGGGGGCGAGCAGCAGCAGCCCTCGGATCGCCGGCATCTCCGGCCGCAGCACGGCCTCCATCCACAGCCGCGCGCCGTACGAGAATCCCGCGCCGTAGCGCGGCTGCCCCGGCGCGAGCCGCTCCGCGACGCCGATCGCGGCGAGCAGCTCGCGCAGGTGGGCGGCGCGATCCTGCACGTCGCCCACGCTGGTGCGCACCCCGCCGACGTCGAAGCGCAGCGCGACGAGGCCGGCCGCCGCGGCGCGCTCCGCCGCCGTGCGCACCACGCTGTGGTCCATGTGGCCGCCGTGGCCGGGATGGGGGTGGAGCACCACCACCGATCCTCTCGGAGGCCCGGGTGGGTGGGATACCTCGGCGGCGAGGCGCCGGCCCTCGACCTCGAAGGGGTGGGGACGGCTCGTGACGGCGTCGTTCACGGTCCTTCGCGGCCGGGAGGTCGGGGACGCGTGGTCGGCCGCGCCATCCCCGACGGACGGGGCAGGGTGGACGGCGGCCGTGTGGGCAGCGGCGGCAGGCTCAGCGGGCGCGGGCCGCTGCGGAGGACCGGCAGCGGCACGGACGGGCGCCGGGGCGGGGGCTCTGCCGGCGCGACGGGTGCCGACGGGGTCACGCCCCGCACGGCGGTCTCCCCCGGAGCTTGCGGCGGTGCTGCCGGGGGCGACTCCGGCGTCGAGGCGGGAACGATCGCAGCGGCGGGGGGGAGGGGCACGGCCGCAGGCGGAGGAGCGGGGCGCGTGGCGGGCGCCGGCTTCAGCGCGGGGCGCGGCAGACC
>CAZJJQ010000085.1:0-10376 GCA_964546345.1 uncultured Planctomycetales bacterium | reverse complement strand
CCCGGGCCACTTCACGGTCGCGTTGACCGTGATCCAGTACCGGAAGAGGCTCCCGGAACGGACGGCGCCCGTCGTGTCGGGGGGCGTCAGGACGACGGCCTTCTGAATCGTGACGACGGAACCGTTGACCAGGAGCTCGTCGGCGATGGCCGGGTCGGCCGTCGCCGTCGGCGGGCGCAGGCCGTGCCCGCCGAGGGCGGCGATCGCGAGCAGCAGCAGCCAGAGCCGGAGGCGGACGATGCGACGGGAGAAGGCGAACCTCGACGTGTTCACGGTGGGCTCCAGGGCCCCGGGCCGCGGGGAGCGGCAGCCGGGGCGGACGGTTCCCATTCCCCGAGTCGTGCCACCGATCGCGCGGGCTCACCGAGCCCCCTGCCGCGCCCGCTGAAGAGGAAGGGATTCTCAAGCACCCGACAGAGAGGGACCAGGCCGCCCTCGCCCGCTTCCTCGGCGTGTCCCCACGCCCCACCCGTGTTCGGAACGTGCTCCGCCCTCGCGGCCCGCGCCGCGACGCTCCCCGGGGCCTGCGCACGCCAGGTCGCCGGGCCTGCCTGCGGACCCCGTGGGCACCGCGCGAGGTGGCCGGACAGGAGCTCGGCCAGCGTAGCGACGACGGAGGGGTCGAGCCCATCGGCGATCGGCCGGTCACGAGCTGCGGCAAGGCGCGTCGGCGACGCCGCCGCCATCGTGGTGACCGGCTCCACGACCGAGGCAGGCAGCTCGAGGCACGGGTCCCTGGCGAGATCCTCCCCGCGCCTGCGGACGATGTTGCGGATGCGATGCTCGGATCCGACCCGCATCGCCAGGCGCAGCCGCTGCGGATCGGCATCCGGGGGGGGGGAGGGCAGTCGCCAGGTCGTAGAGAGGCCCAAACCGCACCTGGCCTCCCGATGCGTGGAGCACCGAGCAGCTCTTCGCGTGCGCGTCCGTCCCCGCGATCCGCCCGTGGAGATGGAGAGCGCCCACGAACGTCGGGAGGTCTTCGTCCGGCTGTGTCGGGTGCTGCCGCAGCAGATGGACGACCCTTGCTGGGGCCGGCCCGCCCTCGTTTCCGATGGGCGACGTAGGGCTTGGGCAAGGACGACGGCGGCGACTTCGGCCGGCGGCGCGAGGCCGCTCGCGTTGTCACTCGTCGTCAGCGTGTCGGGAACACGCGATCTTCCTGGTAACTCGCGATCGTGCCCGCGGCGCTCGGCCTCGGGTCACCGCAGCTGTTCCTGCCCGGCGCCCTATCGCAACATCCTCACCCACAACGGCTTGCGCGCAGCCGTTGCAGACCGCTGCTCGAGGCCTGGATGCGATCGTCAGGGCGCCGGGGGCCTACGCAACCCGCCGGACCCCCGGTGCGGGGCATCGGCTGCGGACGGCCGCGAGCGCCTTCGGGGAAGCCCCGCGGCGCGACGCTTCCCCCCGCGTCCCAGGCCGGGTGCAGCGCCTACCGCCGCAGCGCGGTCAGCGTGCCCGACACCAGGAGGCTGAACCTCGCGAACGACAGGTCGCTCCCGATCGAGAGCCGCGGGAGCGCCAACGGGTCGGACGCGGGCGTCGCGAACCCCTCCACCGTGGAGAGCGCCCAGGGGATGCCGGCCTCCATCACGGCGGCCTTCGCCCGGTCGTCCACGTCCACCGCCCGCCCGTTCGGGTAGGCGAACACCCTCGGCGCCCGGCCCAGGCGCTCCGTGACCGCCCGCTGCGACGGGACCACCTGCTCCCGCACGGCCTCCCCGGTCGGCAGCCGCGCGAGAATCTCGTGGGTGCGCGTGTGCGCCGCGATCCGGACGAGCCCGCCCCGATCGAGCGCGACCGCCTGCTCCCACGTCATCAGGCGGAAGTCGCCGGGCTCGGGGCTCCGCGGCGCCCCGAGGGCGTCGGTCACGCTCGCGAGGACGTCGTCCTTCGCGCCGGGCTCGAGCGCCTTCAGGGCGCGCACGACGCGGGCGTACGCCTCCCCCCGCGCCGCGTCGTCGCCGAGGTCGAGCGTGCCGAGGCCGAGGCGGGCGCCGTCGAGGCGGGGCGCACGGGAGCGCGCGAACGCCAGGTAGAGCCGATCGGGCCACGGCACCTCGGCCGTCCCGAGCAGATCGGTCACCACGAACACGGTCGCGGGCAGGCCGAGCCGCTCCAGCACGGGCAGGGCCACCGAGACGTCGTTCTCGAAGCCGTCGTCGAACGTGAGGGCGCACGCCCGGGGAGGAAGCGTGCCTGCCCGCATCCGGTCGAGGGCCTCTTCGAGGGGAAGCACGCGGAAGCGCCGCGCCACCCACTCGAGCTGCCGCCGGAACGCGGAGAGGGGCAGCTGCTGCCAGCACGCCGGCACGAGCGGGCGCTCCACCACCCCGTGGTACATGAGGATCGGCAGCGCCGCGCGGTGCCGATGCCGGTGCCAGACCGGCAACGGCGAGGCCGCGAGCACCCGCGCGAGGAGGTCGCTCACGGCGCGGCCCTCCCGCGCGCGGCGGCCTCGGCCCACGCGCGCTCGAGGAGCGGCGCCACGCACCCCCACTCGTGATGGCGCAGCGTCGCCGCCCGGCCGACCGCCGCCCGGCGCGCCGCCTCCGCGGGCTCGAGGATCGCCCGCTCGACCGCCTCGGCGAACGCCTCGGGCCCGTCCGCGAGGAACAGCCCCCCTTCGACCGAGAGCCCCTCGGCCCCCACCGAGGTGGACACCACCGGCCGCTCCATCGCGAGCGCCTCCGGGATCTTGAGCCGCGAGCCGCCCCCCACCCGCAGGGGGACGATGCTCACGCCGGCGCGCGCCACGTACGGCCGCACGTCGGGCACCGAGCCGTGCACCGTGGCCCCGGGCACCGACGCGACCTTCTCGAGCAGCCAGGCGGGCGGCGCCCGGCCCACCACGCGGAGGGTCACGTCGGGGACGCGCGCACGCACGCGCGGGAGGATCTCGTCGAGGAACCACACGACGGCGTCCTGGTTCGGGCGCCAGTCGAGGGAGCCGGTGAACAGGAGCTCGCGGGAGTTCACGGGGGCGGCGGGGTCCGGGGCGAACCGCTCGCCGTCCACGGCGTTGGGCGCCACCGTCACGTGGGCCTGCCCCGCCCACGCGCGGATCCGCTCGCCGTCGCCCTCGCTCACGGCCACCACGCCGTCGGCGGCGGCGAGGGCCGCGCGCTCGAACCGCGCGACCTTCCGATGCTGCAGGCGCACGTACGCGCGGCGGGGCCACGAGGCCTCCGCCTGCGCGTACCGCGCCCAGATGTCGCTCTCCACGTTGTGCGCCGAGATCACCACCGGCACCCCGAGCCCTTCCGGGACGTTGCACACGAGCGGCGTCCACTCGACGTGGAGCACGTCCGGCCGCGCCGCGCCGACCCGCGCGGCCACGGCGTCGCGCACGGCGCGCACCCGGTGGCCCATGACCATGTACGGCGCGCGCATCGGCACGTTGCGCAGGAGGTCCCACGCGAAGCGCGCCCCGTGCTTGACGAGGGGTGCGCGGGGGACCGGGACGACCTCGATCCCGGTCGCACGCACGGCCGCGAGCGCGTCCGGCGGCGTGGGCCGCTCCTCGGGCACCACCAGCGTGATCTCGTGACGGCGCGCGAGCCGGCGGAGCAGCTCGAAGGTGCGGATCCGCTTGCCCGAGTCCGTCGGCCAGGGCAGGGCCTCGTCGATGGCGAGGACCCTCACGGCCGCCTCACGTTGCAGATGCAGTAGCGCACCTTGCCGTTGGGCGCCGGCTGGATCGCAGTCACCTCGTGGAACCGGAAGGTGAGCTCGCCGAAGAACAGGCGGTCCAGGCGCTCCCGCAGGACCCCGAGGTCCCCGGGCACGAACGACCCGGCGCGCACGTACCGCACGTCGAGCACGGTCGGCTCGTCCTGGACCAGCTGCCACTCGACGATCCCGAGGCCCCACCGGAGCGTGCGGTCGGCCGTGACGCCGGGCACCAGCCGCCCGCTCGGCAGCACGAACACGTCCACGACCCGGCCCTCGATCCGGTCGAGCACGGGCCGGGCGTCGCCGCACGAGCACGGACGCGCGTCCACGGCGCCGCGGTCCCCGATCTCGTAGCGGATCAGCGGCATCGCGCGGTTGACGAGGTCGGTCACGAGGATCCGCCCGTCCGGCGTCGTCTCGAGGTGGATGCCCGCCGTGTTCACGTGGAGCCGCCGGCACCGCTCGGTCTCGCTGGCGATCCAGCCGCACTCGCGCGCCCCGTAGAACGTGAAGACCTCCGCGCCGAGCGAGGCGTGGATGCGCTCGCGCTGGTCGTCGAGCACGGGCTCGGCGGTCAGCAGCACGATGGGGACGTCGAGCCGTTCCCCCCGCGCTTCGAGGCGCCGCGCGAGGCGGTCGGTGGCGGAGGGATAGCCCTGCATGGCCATGGGCCGGAATCGGCGCAGGCGGTCGATGTAGGCGTCGAGGCGGGCGTCGGAGAGGTCGCCGGCGGAGAGGTACATGTCGCGCCACACCACGCGCTGCACGGCCGTGCGCGCCGCGTTGCGCCAGGCCTGCCTGGAGACCGGAGGGCCGTCCTGGGCCGCGCCCCAGAGATAGGCCCGGCGCAGGCCCGGGACCCAGCCCATGAACGTGCGCAGGACCACGGCGGCCGCGTCCTTCGCGGCGATGGCGTGCCTCGTCTGGAGGAACGGCACCGGCGCGCTGGTGCTCCCGCCCGTGCGCACCTGGACGAGGTCCTCGATGCGGAACGCGCAGGAGAGCAGGTCCTTCGGGACCCGCGTCACGTCCGCGCGGGTGAGCGGTGGCAGGACCGCCAGGTCCTCGACGCGCGCGAGCTCCGACGGCCGGAACCCCGCGGCGTCCATCCGTTCGCGCCAGAAGGGCACCGTGGCGTGCGCATGGACGAGGAGCCGCCGGACCCGGGCGAGGCGGTCCGCCTCGAGGGCGCCCCGCGGCAGGGTGAGCCGGGCCCGGATCGCGGGCGCGTAGTGGTAGGACTGGTTCTTGGCGAAGGAGGCGGCGAGCGGCTTGACCAGATGGCGGTACAGCGAGGTCGCCCCGTCCTGGATCCGCCGCCGCCGTCGGGCCGGCCGCAGGATCCGGGGCGGGGGCCGCTCGGGCGCGGCGCCGTACGCGCTGCCGTCCTCGGCGTCGTCGGCGAGGGTCCGGGCGGCGAGCGCCGAGGCCGTCACGTGCGAGATGCAGTGCCGCACCTTCCCGTTCGGCGCGGGCTGGATGCGCTCCTCCCGGTGGAGGACCACCTCCAGCTCGCCGAAGAACAGCTCGGAGACGTGGTGCCGGAAGGCCTCGAGGTCGTTCGGCGCGTGGTCCGGGCCCGGGACCCAGTGCACGTCGAGCCGCCCGAGCTCGTGCTGCACGAACTGGGCGTCGAGGATCCCGTGGGCGTCGAACCCCACGCCCCGCACGTCCGAGAGCACCCCGGGGACCCGCCGCCCGGAGGGAAGCGTGAAGACGTCCACCTCCCGGCCCTCGAGCCGGGCGAGCACCGGGCGCGGGTCCCCGCACGGGCACGGGGTCTCGTCCAGCACCCCGCGATCGCCGATCTCGTAGCGGATCAGCGGCATCGCGGGGTTCCACAGGTCCGTCACGAGGAGCCGCCGGTCCTCCGTCGCCTCCAGGTGGATGCCCGCCGTGTTCACGTGCAGCCGTCGCCGCTCGCGGCACTCGGACGCGATCCAGCCGCATTCCCGTGCCCCGTAGAACGTGAGCACGTCGGCCTCGAGGGCCTCCGCGATCCGGCGCCGCTGCCCGCGGTTGCTCGGCTCGGCGGTGAGCACGACGAGGGGCACGGGAAGGCGCTGGCCGCGGTCGAGCAGCCGCCGGGCGAGCAGGTCCGTGGCCGAGGGGTACCCCTGCAGCGCGGCGGGCCGGAACCGGCGGAGCCGCTCGACGTAGTCGTCGAGGCGCGCGTCGGACAGGTCCCCCGCGGGCAGGTAGAGCGCGCCGTCGAGGATGCGCTCGAGGACCACGGCCTTCGCCCGGCGCAGCGCGCCCTTCGCCTCGCGGGGCATGTCGCGGGTCGCGCCCCACAGCCAGGCCGAACGGTCCCCGACCCCCCAGCCCATCCGCCGCCGCAGCGCGTCCGCCGCGCCGTTCTTCTGGATCAGGCTCTCGCGCGCCTGGAAGAACGGCACGGGCTCGGAGGTGGTCCCTCCCGAACGATGCACCACGAGGCGCGACGGGTCGTACGCCGTCGAGACCAGCCCCTTCGCGTGCGCGATGATCTCGGCGCGCGTCAGGGGCGGCAGGAGCCCGAGCTCGGCCGGCGCCCGCATCGCGACCGGATCGAAGCGCGCCTCGCGCATGCGGTCCGCCCAGAAGGGCACGGTGTCGCGGGCGTGCACGAGGAGGGCGCGCAGACGCTCGAAGGCCTCGGCGCGCTGGCGCTCGCCCGGCAGGCGGTGGAAGGCCTCCACCGCCCGCATGGAGCGCGTCGTGGCCTCGCCCCGCAGGCGGGCCACGAGCGGCTTGACGACGCTGCCCCGCAGCGGGGCGAGGACGTCGGCGGGCGGCGGCCGGGTCACGGCGGCCCGCCCGCGGGCGCTTCCCCGGCGGTGACGTCCACGGGAGGATCGAGCGGCGCCGCCGAGGGGCGCGGCCCGAGGAGGCCCGAGAGGTAGCCGACGCCCAGGCCGGCGTGGATGGTGGGGAACGCCCAGCCGACGAGCCCGACCAGGCGGAGCGCACCCGCCCGTCGGGCGGCGCGGACCGCGAAGCCGAGGGCGAGCAGCACGTAGAGCGCGTACCCGCCCCCGACGAGGAGCCCGAGGGCCCGCGGCAGCAGCGGCGCCGCCGCGAGGAGGGGAAGCCCGAGGACGAACGCGGGAGGGACGAGGCTCTCGACGCTGAAGGCGCGCGGGTGCTTGCGGTGCAGGCGCGCGCGGCCGAGGCCGTAGCGCCGCATCTGGCGGAAGAGGCCCCGGAACGTCCGCCGGGGCTCGTACCGGACGGCCAGGCGGGGGCTCGAGAACGAGCGCAACCCCGCGGCCTCGACGCGCCAGTTCAGCTCCACGTCCTCGCAGGCGTCGAAGGCCGGGTCGTAGGGCCCGATGCGAGCGAACACCTCGCGACGGTACATCGCCCCGCTGCTGACCGGGCTCACCTCCGCCTCCGTGTCGCCGAAGATCTCCGACTTCGTGCTGTGGCCGAACGGCGAGGTGCGGGCCGCGGCGATGGCGCGGGCGACCCGTCCCGGGTCGGAGGGGACGAGGGGCTGCGGGCGGGCGAGGCAGTCCGCCCCCGTGCGCTCGAAGAGGGCCACCATGTCGGCGAGCAGGGCGGGGGAGTCGATCCGGCAGTGTCCATCGACGTACGCCACATATCGGCCGCGGGCGGCCGTCGCCCCGAGGGCCCGGGCCGCGGAGGACAGGCGGCGGGGGTTGTCGAGGAGCCGGATCCGGCCGTCGAGGGCCGCCAGGCGCCGGACCCGCGCCCGGGTGTCGTCGGTGGACCGCCCGTCCACCACCAGGATCTCCATCCGCTGGGGGGGGAAGGCCTGGGCCCGAAGGTCGCCGAGGACGGCCTCGATGTGCGCGCCCTCGTTCCGCACGGGGAGGACGACCGTCACGTCGAGGGGCGCGGACGGTTCGACGCTTCCCGGGGGCATGGCCGCGCGGAGCGTAGCACGCGTCCCCCCGGGGCCGGCACCGCCTCCGCCGGCGCGGGGACGCAAGCAGGACGCGAACGTGCTCGCGCGCCCCCCGCCCTCCCCCGCGCCCCCACCCTTCCCCGCGGACCGTGCACGCCCCCACCCGGGCGGGCGTCCGCGCCGTCGCACCGGGTAGCATCGCCCTCCCCGATGCGGTGCTCGCCCTCCCCCGCCCGGCTCCGCGCCTTCGTCGTCCCGCCGGGGGGACCGACGCCGTGATGCGGCGCCTGGGCTGGCACCTGGCCGTCGGCCGCCGCGAGCCCGGATGGGCGGCGCGCCGGGCCGAGTTCGACGCGGTGGCCCGCCTCTCCCCCGAGGCGCTCGCACGTCGTACGGCGCAGGCGCTCGATGGTCACCTCCGCCGGGCGGCCGAGGCCATCCCCTTCTACCGGGGCCGGGTGGAGGCGGGCGCGCCGCTCTCCGCGTTCCCGATCCTCACGCGACGCGACGTCCAGGTGCACCGCGAGGCGCTGCGCGACGCGACGCGCCCCACGTCGGCCCTGCGGGAGGAGACGAGCGGGGGCTCGACGGGCGAGCCCGTGCGCCTCTGGAACGACGCCGACTACGCGCTCTCGACCTTCGCCACCGAGGCGTACGTGCTCGGCACGTGGGGCCTCGCCCCGTGGTGTCGGCGGGCCTTCCTGTGGGGCGACGACCGCGAGCAGAAGGACGTCGGCTGGAAGGAGAAGGTGGCCCGCCGCCTCCACCGCACCCTCTTCCTCAACGCGTTCGGCATGGACGAGGCCCGCATGGCCACGTTCGCCGACCGCCTCGAGGCGTTCCGCCCGGAGCTGGTCCAGGGGTACGCGACGGCCCTCGACCTCTTCGCCTCCCATCTCCTCGCGACGGGCCGCCGGCCCGTCCGGCCGGTGGCGGTGCGGTCGTCCGCCGAGGCGCTCCTGCCCGAGGCGCGCGCCCGCATCGAGGAGGCCTTCCGCGCCCCCGTCCGCGACTTCTACGGCTCCCGCGAGAGCAGCGGGCTCGCCGCGCAGTGCGCGCACGGCGGCTTCCACGTGCTCTCCCACGGCCGGGTCCTCGAGATCGTGGACGACGCGGGGGCCCCGTGCGACCCGGGCGTCCCCGGGCGCATCCTCGTGACCGACCTCACCAACCGCGCGTTCGCGGTCATCCGCTACGAGAACGGCGACGTCGCGTCGTGGTCCCCCGATCCGTCGCCGTGCGCGTGCGGCTGCGCCTACCCCCGGCTCGAGCGCGTCCACGGCCGCACGAGCGACTTCCTCACGACGCCGCGCGGCGAGCGCATCCACGGCGAGTGGTTCACGCACCTCTTCTACGGTCGCGACGGGGTCGAGCGCTTCCAGGTCCGCCAGCGCGCCGTGGACGCGGTGGACGTGCTCACCGTGGGCCGTGCGACCGCCGCCGACCTCGAGCCGCTCCTCGCGAAGATGCGCGCGCGCCTGGGCCCCGGCGTCGCCGTCGCGTGGCGCGCCGTGGACGACATCCCGCTCACCCGCTCGGGCAAGCACCGCTTCACGGTCTCCGACGTCCCGTTCCTCCCGGTGCGCCCGTGACCGCGGCCTCCGGCGCTCCCGACGTGCGCCCGCGCGCGCCCGGCGAGCGCCGGGTCCTGGTCCTCTGCGACGCCTACTGGAGCCCCAACGGGGGCACCGAGGGCCAGCTGCGCCACCTCCTCGCCCGCCTGCCCGCCCCGTGGCGCGCCGAGCTCTTCATCCTCCACGAGTCGCAGTGGCTCCGGGAGCACCCCTTCCCCTGCCCGAGCCGCTCCCTCGAGGTCGGCCCCCTCGCCCGCCTCGGCCGTTGGCTCGACGTCCGACGCCTGGCGAAGGAGGTGCGGGCGGGCGGCTTCGACCTCATCCACACCTACATGGGCGACTCGAGCGTCCTGGGTCCCCTCATCGGCGCCCGCGCCGGCGTGCCCGTCCTCGTCTCCCGCCGAGACCTCGGCTTCTGGCACACCCCCCGCGTGCTCCAGGCCCTGCGCCGCACGGGCCGCCTCGCCGCCGGCTACCTCGCCAACGGCGACGCCGTGAAGCGCCACGTGGTGGACGTCGAGCACGCCCCGCCCGACGACGTCGCGGTCGTCCGCAACGGCCAGGACCTCGCCGCGTTCGACCCTCCCCGCGATCCCACCGCCCGCGCGCGGCTCGGCATCCCCGAGCACGCCCGCCTCGTCGGCCTCCTCGCCAACTTCAAGCCCCTCAAGCGCCAGCCCGACCTCGTCGAGGCCGTCGCGCTCCTCGCGCAGAAGCACCCCGACCTCCACGTCCTCTACCTCGGCGAGGGCGCCACGGCCCCCACGCTCGAGCGCGCCCACGCCCTCGGCATCGCCGACCGCGTCCACCTCCACCACGCCACGGGCGGCAGCGCCGCGCTCGTCAAGGAGCTCGAGATCGGCGTCCTCTGCTCCGAGACCGAAGGGCTCTCGAACGCGATCCTCGAGTACATGGGCTGCTCGCGCCCCGTCGTCGCCACCGACGTCGGCGGCAACCCCGAGCTCGTCGTGGACGGGGAGACCGGCCGCCTCTACCCCGTCGGCGACGTCGAGACCCTCGCGCGCGCGCTCGCGACCCTGCTCGCCGACCCCGCGGCCGCCGCGGGGATGGGCGCCGCGGGCCGTCGTCGCGTCGAGGTCGAGTTCGGCATGCAGCGCATGGTGGACGAGACGCTCGCGATCTACGAACGCGCCCTCGCGGGCCGCCCCGTGGGCCGCGGGGACCCGGCGCCCGCGGGGACGGCGATCCCGTCCGGGAAGGTGGGGGGCGCGGGGGGAGGATCCCCGACGGCCGCGTCCGCGCCCCCGGAG
>CAZJJQ010000084.1:0-10489 GCA_964546345.1 uncultured Planctomycetales bacterium | reverse complement strand
GCCTTCTCACGCCCCCCTCCCTTCCCCGCGCAGTCCGTGCACGGCTTGCCCAGATCCGTGTCGCTGTCGTCCCCGCAGACCGGGCAGGGCCAGGGGCCCCACCCGCGGTCGTCGTGGTCGGCGATCTTCCCCTCACACCAGCACGGGCAGACGGCGGCCTTCGCCACGGGCCACCCGTCGGGCCCCGCGACGGCCGCGAGCGCGGTGCAGTTCGCCTCGCAGTGGAGCGTCCCGAGGTCCTTGGGCCAGGCGCGCACGTCGTCGACGGTGACGCGCACGACCTTCTGCCCACTGATGTCGCGGCCCGTGTAGAGAGCGGACTGGCCGGCGCACTTCGCGCAGATCACGCGGCCGTTGTCCGACCAGTAGAGCGCCCCATCCGCGAGGAGGGGGCGCGGCGTCGTCTCGCGCGCGGCCACGGTCACTTCACCTCGCCCGTCGCGGCGGGCGCGGCCTTCTCGGTCTTGGCGGGCGCCGCCGGGCGCTTCTGCAGGTTGAAGAAGAGGAACCCGTTCCAGCTCGTCCCGCTGACCGTCTTCGCGATCGCGGAGAGCGAGCGCCAGGTCTTCCCGTCGTAGCGGAACCCGACCTCGAGGACCTCGACCTTGATCTCCTTGCCGTTGAACTCGCGCGTGATGGTCGTGCCCGGCGCCGGGAGGCGTGAGTCGCGGGGGCGGGGCTCCGGGGCCTTCACGGGCGTCGGAGCCGCCTTCGGGGCGGCCTTCCCCTTCGCGGGGGTCTTCGCCGCCTTCTTTGGGGCGGCCTTCTTCGTCTTCGGCGTCATGTCTGTCTCCTCCCGGCGGGGGCGCTCCCCGCCGGTCGCGTCGGATCAGGGCTCTGGTCGCGAGACACCTCAAGGTGATTCGCCGAGCCCAAACGCCTCTTCCGCCGCTTGGCTCGTGTAAGGACTCCCCGGAGCAGAGGGGGACGCCGAGGCCGCGTCTCGCCGCCGCGTGACCTCGACGAACTCCCGGCACACGCGGCACCCCGCGGCGCTGCCCGCAGGGCGGTCGGTGCGGGCGCAGATGGGGCAGAGCGGCCAGCGGGCGCTTCCCCCGGCCTCCTCTCGGACGACCTCGCGACCCGCGACGTCGACGCCGTCGTCCGTCGCATCGTCGGATCGTCGCTTGGTTCCGTGAACCTCCCTATCTGTTCGTTCACGAGGGGACTCTTCGGAACGAAGCGTCGAAGCGACGGAAGCGACGCGATCGCGATGATCGACGGCGAGATCTACGAGGTGGAGCAGAGCCGACTCTCGCTGCGCGGGCTCCACGCCGGGTCGCACCGCGCCATCGTCGCCTTACGCGACCGTCCGGGCTCGGGGCGAGAGTTGCGGTTCTCGCTCGAGCCCAACGGCGCGTTCAAGCGGTCCCTGGTCCTCTCGGCGAAGTGACGCGCGCTGCGGGCGGCATGCGCGACACCCAACGCGCGCGGCAGGGAGACCTGCGGTGCGCCCGCGCCGCCGCGGTCCCCGCGCGTCCGTTTTTGCCGCTGCTGCCGCTGTCGCCTCAATTGCCTCCCGCGTCGTGCGGATGAGTGCTCGTTCGTGCGGGGAAGCGCGGGGTCGCGCAGAAGACGCGCGCGACGTGATCGGCGCCGCGAGGAAGTGCTTGCGCGAGCCTGAACGCGCGGTAATGTCGCGGCAGAGGAACCCAGACCTCGTGGGCGCGCTCATCCCAGCGGGCGACCCAGTTCGAGCCGTCGTTTTCGCTGCCCGCTGGAGACACCGCCCATGCGCCGATTCCCCACGAGGGGCCCTCGAGCCGCCGCGACCCTGTCCGCGGCCTCGGACTCCGCAGTCACCGCCCCCGTCGCCGGGGCCACGGGGTTCGCCCCGCGACGCCTCGGCACGGTGCGCGAGGCGGCTCAGATCGCCGCCGTCTCGCCGCGGTCCATCTGGGCCGCGATCGCCCGCGGGGATCTCGTCGCCGTCCGCCTCGGCGCGCGGACCACCAGGATCGAGCTCGCCTCGATCGAGGCGTGGATCGAGCGCGCAAAGTCGCGGTCGGCGCAGTAGGCCATGGCGCCGGTCCAGCCGGCCTCGGTGGTCGTGGCCGCCGCCAGCGGTCCCCTCAACCCGAGTCGCCCCGGCTCCACAGCCCCCGACGCGGTTCTCGAGGTGCCGGTCGACGTCGTCGGCACGCCCACCTCTACCCCTCTCTCGGCGCCGACGACGCCCCGGCCCACGGCGACGCCGGGCGCCGGGCCCACCGCGGACGGCGAGGCGACCGACCGCGAAGGCCGGAACTACGGGCCTTCCAGGCCCGGGCCCACTGGGCCCACTCCCGCGGAGGGAGAGACGCGTGCGCCTCGTAAGCGCGCACGGGCCACCCCTACCTCTACCTCTACCCCCGTGCGGAGCTCCTCCTCCTCTCCTATGAGAAAGGGGAAGAAGGGGCGCAGGAAACGGGGTGGACGTGTCGCGCGGGGAGGAACGACGGGAACCTCACTTCCCCCCCAGGAAAGTGGGCCCAGTGGTCCCAACGCCCGCCAGCCCGCCTCCGAGGCGGCTTCCGGGACGACGCCCGTGGCCCAATTCCTCGCGGCCCACCACGTGGCCATGCTCGAGGCGAGCGCGATCGACCCCGCCGTGCGGGCCGAGCGCGGATACCGCACGCTCACGAGCCGCGCCGAGATCCTGCGCCTGGGGTTCTCCGACCGCCAGGCGCGCACCCCGGCGCTCCTGATCCCGCTCTACGGCGTCACGGGGGAGGTCGCGAGCTACCAGATCCGCCCCGACGTCCCGCGCATGCTGGACGGAAAGGCCGTCAAGTACGAAACGCCGCGGGGATCAGCGGTCGTCCTCGACGTCCCGCCCGGGGCGCGGTCGTGGACCCGCGACCCCACGCGTCCCCTCGTCATCACGGAGGGCTCGAAGAAGGCTGACTCGGCCGTCTCCCGCGGGCTCTGCTGTGTCGCCGTGGCCGGGGTGTGGAACTGGCGCGGGAAGAACGAGCTCGGCGGCATGACCGCGCTCGGCGCCTGGGACTCGATCGCGCTCAAGGACCGGCAGGTCTACGTCGTGTTCGACTCCGACGTCGCGACGAAGCTGGCCGTCCAAGCGGCCCTCGTACGGCTCACCTCCTTCCTTGAGAGCCGCGGGGCGAAGGTCGCCGTCTGCTACCTCAAGCCCGGCGAGGGCGGGACGAAGGTCGGGATGGACGACTTCTTCGCCGCCGGGAACGACGTCGCAGCCCTGCTGCGCTGTGCAGAGACCAAGGTCCGGGCGAACGACGAGGACGCGAAGCCCCACGCGGCCTACTCGCTCGAGGACGACGGGATCTACCACCACGTCGAGACCGACGACGGCACGAGGTCCGTCCGTCTGACGAACTTCACGGCGCGGATCGTCGCCGAGACGACGCTCGACGACGGGGAGGAACAGCGGAAGCACTTCCGCATCGCCGCGGCGCAGGGCGACCGCCACTGCGAGTTCGAGATCCCGGCGCAGGAGTTCGAGGATCTGCGCTGGACGACGACCCACGTCGGCGCGGGCGCCACGCTCTTCCCGGTCGCCAACGTCGAGCGCCACGTGCGCGCCGCGATCCAGACGGACAGCGGCGTCACCGCGCCCCGCCACCGCGTCTACGTGCACACGGGGTGGATTCGCCACGGCGACCAGCACGTCTTCCTTCACGCCGGCGGCGCGATCGGGGAGGAGGGGCCCGTCGAGGGGCTTGAGGTGCGCCTCGACCCGCGCCTCTCGGGCTTCGTCCTCCCCCCGCCGGCCGAGAAGGGCGTCCTCTCGCGCTGCCTCGCCTCCGCGCTCGACTTTCTCACCCTGGGCCCGACGCGGATCACGGTGCCGCTCTTCGCCGCCGTCTGGCGCGTCCTGATCGCGGAGTGCGACCTCTCGATCCACCTGACGGGGGGCAGCGGGGTCTTCAAGACGGCCATCGCTGCCCTGGTCCAGCAGTTCTTCGGCAAGGGCATGGACGCCCGCCACCTCCCGGGCTCGTGGTCCTCGACGCCCAACGCGATCGAGGCGATGGCCTTCGCCGCGAAGGACGTAATCGTCGTCGTGGACGACTTCGCTCCCAGCGGCGGCGCGGGGATCGCCGGGAAGCTCCACCAAACCGCCGATCGGGTCTTCCGCGCCCAAGGGAACAAGGCGGGCCGGGGGCGCTGCGGGCCCGACGGAACGCTTCGCACCACGCGGGAGCCCCGGGGGATGGTCCTCTCGACCGGCGAGGACGTCCCCCGCGGGGCGTCGCTGCGGGCCCGGTTCCTTACGAGCGAGGTCGCGCCCGGGGACATCGACCGCGAGCGCCTCACCACCGGGCAGGCGAGCGCCTCCGCCGGGGAGTACGTCCAGGTGACCGCGTCGTACGTGAAGTGGCTCGCTCGGCGACTCGAGGCCATCCGGGCGCGACTTCCCGGGCGCGTCGAGGAGCTGCGCCAGGTCTTCTCGCGCGAGGGGCGCCACCGTCGGGTCCCGGGCCTGGCTGCGGACCTCCTGTTCGGCGTCGAGGTCTTCGTCGAGTTCTGCCGCGACGAGGGTCTCCTGGACGAGGCCGGCGCAGGCGCTCTCCTCGAGCGCGCGCGCGCCGCGATCTCCGAAGCCGTGGGCGCCCAGGAGCGTGAGCACGACGCCGCGGATCCGGCCCGGCGCTTCCTCGCCCTCCTCCGCTCGGCGATCACGTCCGGTGCGGCGTACCTGACGACCGCTGAGGGCAAGATGCCCGAGCGGCCCGAGGCGTGGGGCTGGCAGATCGCCAGCGTCGAGTCCTCGGGAGACGATGACCCGAAGACGCGCTGGATCCCGCAGGGGGTGCACGTCGGCTGGGTGGACGGCCTCGACGCCTACCTCGACGTCGAGGCGGCGCTCAAGGGAGCGCAGGCGGTGGGGAACGCGACGGGCGACCCGATCTCGCTCCTGCCGGCCACACTCGCGAAGCGGCTCAAGGACGCCGGGCTGCTGGCGAGCACGGACGCCGACGGCCGCCACATCGAGGTGCGCCGTCGGCTGAGCGGCGCGCGCCGCCGCGTCCTCCACTTCTCGGCCGACACGCTGATGCCGCAGGACGACGAGGCGTCCGAGGCCGGGACGCCGCCCACCCCGTCGTCGCCCGTCGGAGCTGCGACTTCGCCGCCTTCGAGCCCGCCTCGGAGCGAACTCCTGTGAGTCCCGCCGCACTCCTCGCCCGCGCCCGGGGCCTGGGCATCCACGTCGCCGAGGAATTAGGCGGTCTGCGCGTCGAGGGGCACGCGCTGAGCGACGACCTTGTGGCCGAGATCCGCGCCGCGAAGCCGGCGCTCCTCGTGCTGCTCCGCCAGGAGGCTGCCAGGGCGGTCGAGGCCGACGTGCCCGCCCCCGCACCCGCCGGTCCGCACGGGGACCGGCCCGGCCCGTGGTGTTGGACGGACCCGGAGAACACCTCCGACGATCTGGCGATCCTCCGCGCGATCGAGCGGCTCGACGGCGAGCCGTCGGCCGATGCGCCGCCGGACAACGCAGGGACGTCCTGCTACGGCTGCGGGACGCGCGACTGGTGGCGTGCCCGTCATGGCGGCCACCTCGTCTGCCGGCGCTGCCACCCGCCCGTCCCTGGCGCGGAGACCGCCGCGCTGCTCGCGGTCGCCGGCGCCACAGGCGCGAAGGAGGGCGCGTGATCGCTCCGGCGCCCCGTCCCCGCGACGCGGACGAGATCCCTTCGAACGACTCTGTCCCCCGCGAGGGCGCGGCGGTCGCGCTGACGGGCGCACTCCCCGACCTCGTGACGCCCGCGATCCTCGCCGCGGCCGTCGGCATGACACCGCGCGCGGTGTGCCGGCAGATCCTCGCCGGCTCCTGGGGCCCGTTCACGCGGCTCGGGCGGAGGTTGATCCTGCGCCGCGCTTCGATCCTCGAGGCACTGGCCGAGCGCGAGGTCCGCGTGGCGCCACGGGCGCCCGTGCCGACCGCGCGGCGGCCCGCGTGGGCTTCGAACCTCCCTACCCCGCGTCCGGAAAGGAGGCCGGCATGACCGCCGGTCACCGCCCTGACCGACGCCCGAAGTCCCGTAACGGGCGCGAGATGCGGCGCCTTCGGAAGGGACTTGAGGTGTCGGCGACGACGAGCGTCAGTGCGACCCCGCCGCGAGCGAGTGCCCGACGGCGCCCTGGAGCCACGACATGAGCACGAAGCGCAAGCACCCTGCCCCGAAGTCGAAGAAGCCCGCCACGAAGCAGCGCGGGACCCCCGCGGAGGCGGCGGCGGAGGCTGCCGCGACCGCCGCAACGACGAAGGCGCCCCAGACGCCCAAGGCCCCGCGGGAGCGCGACCCTCGGCTCCCCAAGGCCGGGACGGTCATCCAGCGGGCCTGGCACGGGAAGACGTACGAGGTGACGGTCGGCGAGCGCGACTTCACCTTCAAGGGCGCGTCGTACCGGAGTCTCTCGGCGCTCGCGAAGGAGATCACGGGCGCGGCGTCGATCAACGGCATCGCGTGGTGGGGTCTCTCCCCCCGCCCCGCACCGAAGGCGCCTGCCAAGGACGCGAAGCCCGAGACGGCAAAGGAGGCCTCGTAGCCCACGAGGTCCCTGCGACGGGCCGGGACGCCGCACGGTGCCCCGCCCGCGCGCGGGGCGCACGACGATGAGGACCCGCACCACCAAACCCTCCGCAGCCGCCGCCGGCCGCAGTGAGTTCGGGATGGTCTACCAGACGCCGGGCCGCCGGACATTCTCGGTGGACTTCATCTGGAAGGGGCGCCGCGTTCGCAGGGCGGGCGGATCCACGTACGCCCTCGCGGACCAGAAGCGCCGCGAGGTCCGCGTGCTCCTCGAGCGCGGCGTCGATCTCGACGAAGTGCTCGCGCACGTCTTCGGTGACTTCTGCGGGACGCGGCTCACCTTCCGCGAGGCGACCGCCAAGTACCTCGAGTACGCGGCGACGAGGAAGCGCCCGTCGAGCCTCGCCGACGACCGCTACCGGCTCGGCGCGCTCTCGCGGGCCCGCTTCGCCAACAAGCGCCTGGCCGAGATCACGCCCGCCGACCTCCTCCGGTGGGTCGAGGCCCGCCACGAGGGCCGCACCGTCGAGCGGCTCCGCGCGCGAAGGCCGCGCGAGACGCTCGCGGCCTTCCGCGTGGCGCCCGACCGGATGGAAAGGCGGACGCTCCAGGGCGCCTCGCCCGCGACGATCAACAAGGACCTGAACCTGATCTCGGCGCTCTACCGCTGGGCCATCAAGGCGGGCTTCGTGGACGACAACCCCGCGCGCAAGGTCGAGCGGCTTTCGGAGAAGGGCCGCGCGAGAGAGACCTACCTCAGCGCGGAGGAGGCCCGCGCGTTCGCCGCGGCCTGCGCCCCCTCGCTTCGGCCCCTCGTCATCGCGGCGCTCCACACGGGCGCCCGCCGGGGCGAACTGCTCGCCCTGTGCTGGCGCGACGTGGACATGGAGCGGCGCGAGGTCGTGATCGCCCCGGCGACCGAGAAGGCAGGCCGCGGGCGCGTGATCCCGATGACGCCGTCGCTCTTCGACCTGTTGGCCGAGTTGCGCTCGCGCCGTCCGCTCCCGGCGCTCGACGGCAGTGACCGGGTGTTCCTCGGGCCCGATGGTGCGCCGCTGACGCTCGGGCTCCTGCGGGGGCTATGGGAGAAGGCGGTCGAGAAGGTCGGGGACGGGGTCCCGGCGTCGAAGCGCGGCGCGGTCACGTTCCACTGCCTGCGGCACACGGCCGCGAGCCTCCTCGCCGCCGGTGGGATCCCGCTGCTCGACATCGCGCGCGTCCTCGGCCACTCGACGCTGTCGGTCACGATGCGCTACGCGCACTTCGCCCCCGAGAGCGGCCGCAAGGCGATGGCCGCGCTCGGCGACGCCCTCGCGACGCCCGACGCGCGCCGGGGTCGTGGAGAACGCGACGTCGGCTCGTAGCGCTTCGGTGGCGAGGCCACCGTCGAGTTGTCGCTCCGCCGGAGCGTCGCCACGGCGAGCGCGGCAGCAGGTCCCATGGACGCCAGGGTGGATCCGGACCGTCTACCTATCGCCCTTCGCGTGCCACGCGGTCGATGCGAGGCGAGGTTCAGCGCGACGGCAGGTCCGCCGAGAGCCACTTCGTCTCGCCGTCCGCCCAGGTCGCCTTGTATTCGCGCGCCTTGCGACCAGGCGCCGAGACGAGGACGCGATGCTCGCCCGCCGCGATGCCGCCGACCCACACGACTCTCCGGGCAGGGCCGGCTTCGAACCGCTCGCCGTCGATGAGCACCTGCACGTCGTCGAGGATCTCTCCGTTCGTGGCCGGAACGACGACTTCGAGCGCTCCCTTGGGCCATGCGATCCGGTAAGGGCCGGGTTCATCCGCGGGCACGCGGACGGGCATGCAGTTCCTCGCGCTGCCGACCAGAACCGAGCCGACGGGGAGTGAGAAGGGAAGGCGGTTCGGCTCCTCCGCGGCCGCAGTCGTGAGCCAGCCCCAGTCGATGTTGGGGACCACGCCCCTGACGAACGTGTCCTCGGCTGCGACGCCGGCCGGCGGCTCGATCGCGACAACCAGGGATGACCGCTCGGGGAATCGCAGTTCGCCGAGGTCGAACGTCGGCAACTCGCCGTCCGCGAGGTCGACCACCACCGCGACGCCGGCGAGCTTGTCATCCTTCGGCCGCGCGACGAACCATGCGAGGCCGATCGACTGCGTCGCCAGCGGCAGAGCCGCGGTCTCGACCTCCTCGTCCTCCTCGCTCAAAGACGTGGGGAGCCGAGTCTCGAGCCGCACGCCGGTCTTGACTTCCGCATCACCGGGCCCGTGCAGCCGCGCGGTGATCGTCGTCGCCTCGGGCGGCAGCAGCCGCAGCGGAGGCGCGCCGGGGACTGCCGGCGGCACGCGGATCGAGCGGACGCGGGGTGCACGACGCACGCGCAGGACTGCATCGCCCACGACCGGCAGGGAGATCCCCCCCTTGCGCGCCGCGATCGTTACGTCGGCCGAGACTCCGGCGGCGCCGAGCCAGACCTGGTCGTCCTCGGTCAGCGCGCTCGGGTCGACGGCCAGTGCCCGGGTCGGGGCCCGCGGCACGGCGACCTCCGTGGGTCCTCTCACCTCGACCTTCGCCTCACCGGGGCCGCCGTTCGACAGCCACCCCCACAGGCGCACGACCCACGTCCCGGCGGGGAGAGCCATCTCGGGAACACCGGCTTCACCACGGTCGAAGCCTCCGACTGCCCTGCCGTCCGAGATGCGCCACGCGATGAGGCTGTCGCCTTCGACGATCGGGTGCGCCGGATCCGAGCTCCGCACTCGGACCGGGAACGTCGGCTCCGCGGGAATCCCAGGCGCACCCTGTGGGGCCGGTAGGGTCACCTTCACGGTCACGCCCGGGACCGCCGTCGCTTCCGCGGATGTCGCCTTTCCGAACGTCTCGTCGTCGGGATCGACTTGAATGTCGCCAAACGGCTCGAGCCCGAGAAGTCGGAATGCCCCCCTGGCATCGGTGAACGTCCAAGGGCCCCTATGCCAGGAACCGTTTCCCACAGCCGCTCCCGCGACCGGGGCGCCGTTCGCGCCGATGACTGTCCCCTCGACAGCAGCGCCCCAGTCCGGGCGCAGCACGACTCCACGGCGGGAGAAGGGATAGCCATCACCGACCGCGAAGTCCTCCGAAGTGATCGACTCGCCGACTGGCCAGAGCCACTTGGTGTCACGGTTGTCGACGTGCGGCAGCACGGCGCGACCCTGCGCGTCTGTCGTCGCCTGGCGCACGTCGGGCGTGTGGCCGCAGTAGAGGCGATAGCCGACGAGGGCGTTCGCGACGGGGCGGTCGAGCGGATCGAGGACCGTGACAAGAAGGTCGTCCCCGCGAGCGAGCCGGCAGACCGAGTCCGAGAAGTCCCCGCTCCACTCGTTGCTGGCGGCGTAGCCCTCCGCCAGGACGAGCATGTGCTGCCAGGAGACCTCCGGCTCCTCGACTCGCAGACGGCCCCACTCGTCGGTCGGGCCGTAGAGGATGTCGTCCTTCTCGTTGGCGAGCCGCGGGAGCGGATGTCTCGACTCCCCGACGTAGTAGATCCTGGCACCCCGGATGCCGCGGCCCTGCTGGTCGACGACCCGCACGGCGAGTGCGGTGGGCTTCTCGGCGAAGCGCCATGTACCCTCGAAGGGATCGGGTACGTCGCGGACGGCCCAGGTCGTCGGCGGACTCGCCTGCGGGCGTTCCTTGTCGTCTCCGTCTCCACGCGCCGCGAGGGATGCGCCGAGCACGACCGCAATCCCGACGCTGATGACCGTGCGCCTCATCCTGCCGATCGTACCGGGCGTGGCAGTAGCCCGCGGCAGTCCCGGCTCGACCGAAGGCCCGTCCCCCGCGTGCAGCGACGCGCGGGGGCCCCACGGGGCGCGCGGGTGGCCCGCACGCGGGCGTTCCCACGCCCGGCGGACGTTCGGGCGACCGGCGTCCCCTGGCGGGCCGTGCGGCCCGATCCGCGTCTTCGTTCTCGCGGCTTCCCGCCCCCCCCCACCGCGACGGGCGGGTGGGTAAATGGGTGTGGATCTCGCGGTCGGTCCCCGTCGGC
>CAZJJQ010000083.1:0-10542 GCA_964546345.1 uncultured Planctomycetales bacterium | reverse complement strand
GGGCGCGCGGGCGGCGCCGGGCGCGCGATCGCCCACCGCGAGGTCGAGGCGCGCGCCGCCCTCCGCGCGCAGGGTGCGCTCGGCGTCGGTGCCGCCGAAGGAGATGACGAGCGCCTCGAGCACGTCGTCCCGTCCCAGCGCGCCCGGGAGCACCGCCGAGGCCCGTGCGTCCTCGCGGCCGCGCAGGACGCCGCCGGTGGCGACCTCGTAGTCGAAGCGGTCGCCCGAGAAGCGCAGCGGGTCGGCGCCCCCGACCGCGGCGGAGGAGCCGTTCACCCCGCCCACCGCGCTCATCCGCTCGAGGATCCAGGTGCGCGCCGGTCGCGTCGGGGCGACGCTCCCCCCCTGCGTCGCGGGGGCGGCGACGGGCGCCGGCGTCTCCTTCTCGACGATCTCGAGGAGCGTGCCCTGTCCGGAGGCGACCACCCGGAAGTCGTCCCGATCGAGGTCGAAGCCGTGGATCTCGCGCGCACGCCCGCGCAGGCGGGGGCCCGAGAGCCGCGCCTCGCCCGTGGCCGAGAACGCCACCGCGACCAGCCCCGCGCCGACGGCGTCGGGCCGACCCGGCGCCGGGTCGGTGCCCGTCGCCCGCTTCGCGGGAGGCGTCCTCTTGCGCAGGCAGACGCGCAGGCGATCGGCGTCGATGCGCTGCGGATCCGGATCCGAGCCGCCCTCGCCGCCCTCCACGCGCGCGGAGCCCACGAGGTCGAGGACCGCGTCGCAGGGCGGGACGGAGGCCTCCAGCGGGTCGCGCGGGCCGAAGCGCAGGACCTCCTCGCAGGTCGCGGTCACGACGCGGAAGGCCGCGGCCTCTCCCGGGAGCGCCAGCCGACCGCGCCAGGAGACTCCGCAGCGCCCCTCGAGCCGGGTCGTCCCCGGGCCGCCCACCGCGAAGTCGCTCACCATGCGCGGGCCCCACGCCGAGAGCAGCGCGGTGGGGGCCTTCGCGGTGTCGGGGCTCTCGACGAGCACGTCGCCGTCGGCGGTCATGCGCGAGAGTCGCCAGCGGTCGGTGGACTCGCCGCCGGGGAGGCCCGCGTCGCGGCGGGGAGCCGCCGCAGGTCGCGGCGTGGCCTCGGCGGTACGCACGATGCGCAGCGTGACCGTCTTCGCGTCGAGGGTGCGCTGGCCCTCCAGCTCGACGTGGGTGCCTCCCGAGAGCACCACCTCGTGCCACGGCTCTCCGTGCTCGTCGGCGAGCCGGCGCACGGTCACGGGCCCGCCCGCGCGCAGCAGGCGCGGACGGAGGCTGCCGGAGGCGAGGTCCACCGGCCCCGCGGTCGCGTCCGTGGCGACCTCCCGCGCGTCCACCACGGTCTGCTCGAGGATCACGAGGCGCGCCGCCTTCCGGTCGAGGCGGAAGCCCCGCCCCCGCATGCGGTACGCCGGCGACTCGACCTCGATGGGCCCGGTGCCCTCCGCGGTGCCCGCGGTGTGGTCGATCACCAGGTCGGTGGCGTGCAGGACCGCGTTCTGCAGGAGGTCGTGGATCACGACGTTCTTCGTGAGCTTGACGACCTTCCGCACCTCCGGCGGGCGTCCGCGCTCCGCGAAGGGGATGGTGCGAAGGCTCGCCTCGCCGTCCTCGGCGGTGATGCGGAAGCGCACGAACCGCTGCCGCGTGGCCGTGTCCTCCTCGGCCGACGCGCGCGGCGTGCGGCCGTCGCCGGCCGCCACCATCGTGGCCCTCAGGGCGAGCGCCTCCTCGCGCGACAGCGACGACACGTCGCGGTACATCAGGACCTCGGCCCTGCGCCACCGCGCGCCGACGTCCCCCGAGGCCGCGTCGTTGAAGGGCGCGGGATGGCTGAAGTGCACCGACAGCTCGGGGTAGTAGGGGAGCTCGACCTTCTCCTTCGTGACGGGGTCCACCCACGTTCGCGGGGGGTTCTCGTGCACGTCGAAGCTCGCCAACGGCTCCACGCTCGCAGGGGGGAGCCGCCCCCGCCCGAGGGGCACCTCCGTCACCCGCACCCCCGGCGTCGGCGAGGCGGCGCCCGGCGCGTCGTCGGCGCCGTCCAGCACCGGCTTCGGACGCTCCCGGGCCGTGCCCAGGACGCCGCCCGACGTGGCCGCGATCGCGGCGAGGCCGCCCCCGGCCAGCACGACGAAGGCGACGACGCGCTTCAACGGCTCGCTCCGGGGGCGGCGCCGAACGCGGCGAGGACCTCCGTCCATCGGCCGTCGCGCCGCAGCAGCGTCTCGATCGCCTCCCGCACCGCGCCGCGCCCGCCCGCGAGCGCGCACACGTAGGTGGCGGCGGCCCGCACCTCCGGCGCGGCGTCGGCGGGGGCCGCCGAGAAGCCCGCGAGGCGCATCGCCGGGAGGTCGGACAGGTCGTCGCCCACGAACGCCGTCTCCGTCTCCCGCAGGCCCCGCGCCGTGCACAGCGACCTCAGGATCGCCGCCTTGTCGCCGACGCCCTGGACGACCTCGCGGATGCCGAGCTCCTGCGCGCGTCGCGCGACCACCGGGCTCGACCGCCCGGTCACGATCGCAGGCTCGACGCCGGCGAGCAGCAGCAGCTTCACCCCGAGCCCGTCCCGCGCGTGGAACGACTTCCACTCCCGTCCGGTCTCGTCGTAGGTGATCGACCCGTCCGTCAGCGTGCCGTCCACGTCCATCACGAAGAGCCGGACGCCCGGCGGAGCCGGAGCGTGAGGCGGGGTGGGACGGGGCGTGGAGCTCGACATGGAGGAGGGGGGCGGCGGGGGGAACCCGAGCCTTTCGATTGTAGGCGGCGAGAGGGCTCGGATGCCCTCGGGAACCGCGGCCTCACCGGGGGCCTTCCGGGTACCTTACGCCCGATGGAGGCCCTTCCGCTCGTCCTCAGCCTGGGCGCGTTCGCGCTCTCCCTCTCGGTCCACGAGAGTGCCCACGCCTGGACGGCGTACCGGCTCGGCGACCCCACGGGGGCGGCCGAGGGGCGGATCACCCTCAACCCGATCGCCCACCTCGACCCCATCGGGTCCATCCTGCTCCCCATCGCGCTCTGGTGGGGGTCGAAGGGCACCGTGGTGTTCGGCTACGCGAAGCCCGTCCGGTACAACCCCTTCGCCTTCCGCAACCCCGCGCTCGGCTCCGCGGCCGTGGCGGGGGCGGGCCCGGCCTCCAACTTCCTCCTCGCGGCGGTCTCCGCGGTCCTGCTCGCGGTGGTGGCGGTGGACGGGCGCATCGACGGCACGTTGGGCCACGCGTTCCTCCTCCAGATGGTGCTGGTGAACGTGACGCTCGGTCTCTTCAACCTCCTCCCCTTCCCGCCCCTCGACGGCGGCACGGTCCTCGCCGGCTTCCTCCCTCGGGCGGTCGCGGCGCGGTACTCCCGCATCGAGGGCCTGGGCCTGATCGTCCTGCTCGTGATCCTCCAGACCGGCGTCTTCGACCGCCTCCTGACGCCGGTCCTCTCCTGGACGTTCCACCGTCTGTACGACCTCGTGAGGCTCGTCCATGGCTGATCTGCGCGTGAGCCTCGAGGCCTTCCACGGCCCCCTCGACCTCCTGCTCCACCTCGTGGCGCAGGCGGAGGTGGACCTCCACGAGCTGCCCCTCGCCCAGATCGCCGACCAGTTCGTCAAGCACCTCGAGGCGGGGCTCTCGACGCTCGACGTCGATCGCGCGGGCGAGTTCCTCGTCATGGCGAGCCACCTCCTGGTGCTCAAGAGCCGCTCCCTGCTGCCGCGCGACGCCGTCGTCGAGGAGGACGACCTCGACCCGCGCCTCGACCTCGTCAAGCAGCTGCTGGCGTACAAGCGTTTCAAGGACGCGGCCGGCACCCTCGACGCGCGGGCCCGCGAGCAGGAGGGCCGCTTCGTCGTGCGAGCCGCCGCCGACGCGGAGGCCGCGCCCGACGAGATCGTGGAGGCCGACCTCTACGCGCTCGTCACGGCGTTCCGCAAGCTGCTGCGCGAGACGGGCGAGGAGGCCACGGTCGCGGTCGCGCGCGAACGCCTCCCCATCACCCACTTCGTCGGGATCATCTTCGAGCGGCTGGTGGCCGCCGGCGGCTCGCTCTCCTTCGGCGATCTCGTCGGCGGCAAGCCCGACCGCTCGTACCTGATCGGCGCCTTCCTGGCCCTGCTGGAGCTCGTCAAGCTGCGCAAGATCCGCGCGACGCAGGAGGGCGATGCCGCCGGCATCACGATCCGGGTGCACGAGGACGCCATGCGCCCCGAGTCGGCGGTCGAACGCGACCTCGCCGCCGACGCGCTCGAGGCCTCCGAGCCGGCGGCCACCCGCATCGGCCCGCGCATCGTGTTCATGGGCTCGCCGGAGTTCGCCGTCCCTGCGCTGCGCTCGCTCGCGGGCGCCGGGCTGGCGCCGGTGCTCGTCGTCACCCCGCCCGACCGGGAAGCGGGACGGGGGCGCCGCCTCAAGCCGACGCCGGTCTCGCTCGCCGCGGCGGAGCTCAACCTGCCCCTCCTCAAGACCGCGGACGTGAACTCGCGCGACGCGCGCGACGAGATCGGCTCCGCGACGCCCGACGTGATCGTGACCGCGGGCTTCGGCCAGAAGCTCGGGGGCGCGCTCCTCGGCCTGCCGCCGCACGGGTGCCTCAACCTGCACACGAGCGTGCTGCCGCGCTACCGCGGGGCGAGCCCGGTCGCGGCCGCCATCCGCGACGGCGCGCGCGAGACGGGCGTCACCCTGTTCAAGATGGACGCCGAGATGGACCACGGGCCCGTCGTCGCGACGGCCACGGCGCCCATCGGCCCCGACGACACCGTCGAGGAGGTGACGGCCCGGCTGGCGGAGGTGGGCGCCGATCTGCTCCTGCGGACGATCGCCGGCTGGGTCGCGGGCGAGATCGTCCCCGTCGAGCAGGATCACGCGCGCGCCACCTACGTGCGCAAGCTCTCGAAGGAGGAGGGGGTCATCGACTTCCACCGCGGGGTCGTCGAGGTGAAGGACCACATCCGCGCGATGTCCCCGTGGCCGCTCGCGACGACGCGGTGGCTCTCCCCGAGCGGTCGCGAGCCCTTCCCGCTCGTCCTGCACCGGGCCGTGGTCCTCGAGGGGGTCGCGGTGCCCGAGGGGACCCCGCAGGGCACGGTGCTCGCCGCCGGGAAGGACGGCATCGACGTCGCATGCAACGACGGCGTCCTGCGGGTCGTCCGGCTCCAGGCTCCCGGCGGCAAGCCGATGTCCGCCCGCGAGTTCCTCAACGGGCGTCCGATCACGAAGGGCGACCGGTTCGGGTAGGCCCTGAGGGCGCTGCGCACTTCCCTCGGAGGCGCGGTGCGAGTAGCGTCGTCCCCATGCGGGGCTTCCGAGACGTGCTCGTCGCGCTCGACTTCCATCCGGGCTCCAGCCGGGTCCTCGAGACGGCGTGTCGCCTGGTGGACGCGGGAGGCCGCCTGCACCTGCTGCACGTGGTCGAGTGGATCCCGGGCGTGGTCGAGGGCACGCTCGTCGGGCTGTCCGACCCCAGTCACGTGCGCGCGCTCCACGCGGCGAGCGAGCGGCAGCTGCGGTCGTACGCCGGCGCCTGCTCCGACGTCGCCACGACGATCGAGGTCGTGGAGGGGCATCCTTCCCGCGCGATCCTCGAGGTGGCCGACCGCCGCGGCGTCGAGCTGATCGTGCTCGGGACGGTGGGCCGTCCGGGCCTCGGAAGGACGCGGCTCGGCCGCGTGGCGGAGCGTGTGCTCCGTCGGGCCGGGTGCCCGGTGCTCACCGTACGGGCCTGAGTCACTACCCGGGGAACCCGCCCGCGGCGTGGGGCCTCCCCCCGCCGCCCCCCACCTCCTCGGCCCGTCCGGGGCCCCGTGGGCCCGTGCCCGTGGCGGATCGCCCCGTGCCCCCGCACGGCTCGCTACGCTGCGGGTTTCCTCCCCCCTCCCCCGAAGGAGACCGACCCATGGGCATCGAGATCCGCAGCGGCGCCGTGAAGCTGAAGGGCAACCCCATCGACCTGCGCGGCAAGGCGCTGAAGGTCGGAGATCCGGCGCCCGTCGCAGAGGTCGTGGACAACGCGCTCGCCGTCGTGAAGGTGGGCGGGCCGTCGGACAAGGTGCGGATCTTCTCGGCGGTGCCCTCGCTCGACACGGCGGTGTGCGATCTGCAGACCCGTCGTTTCAACGAGGAGGTGGGCAAGCACCCGGGGCTCGCCGTGGACACGATCAGCGTGGACCTGCCCATGGCGCAGAAGCGCTGGTGCGGCGCGGCCGGCGCGACGGCGGTGCGGACGCTGTCCGACCACCGCGCGACGGCGTTCGGCGACGCGTACGGCCTGACGATGGCGTCGGGGCCGTTGACGCGATTCCTCGCCCGGGCGGTGTTCGTCGTGGACCGTGCGGGCGTCGTCCGTCACGCCGAGTACGTGCCCGACATCACGCAGCACCCGAACTACGACGCGGCGCTCGCGGCGGCGCGGGCGGCTTCGTAGCGCGGCGAGCCCGAAGGGGCCGGCGCCCGCGTCTCGACGCGATGCGACGAAACGGGGCCGAGCGCTCGCGCGCCCGGCCCCAACCCTAACCAGGTCACCCTCGGATCGATCGGCCTTGCGGCCCCGTCGCGCCGGGCCACCACGCCCGGCATCCACCACCACCCGACGTCAGGGAGCCCGTACGCTCCCGAGCGTCGTCGCGAACCCGTCGTCCACCAGGTCCGGCCCGAGGCAGCCCTCGCAGGAGTTCGCCTCCACCCGATTGCCGAACCCCGCGACCACGCGCACGCCGGTGCCGCACCTGCGCACCGTGTTGCCCTGCGCCGTGCCGAGGTTGCCGTCGAGCGCCACCCCGGCGCCCTCCGTGTCCTCGACGCGGTTGGCGACGAGCGCGGCGCGATCGCCGGTCGCTCGTACGCCTTCGGCGCCCGCGCCGGTGACGACGTTCGCCGTCACCGACACGCGATCGCCTCGCACGTCGATCGCCGTGCCGGCAGGCGCGACGATCTCGTTGCCGTCCACCACGCACCCACCACCGGACGCGCGGACGCCCTCGGCGCCCGCACGTTCGACGACGTTGTGCGCGACCGTGAGCTGCGCGCCGGCGGCGTCGATGCCGGCTCCCCGCGCGCCCCGGATCTCGTTGCGCTCCACGCGATGCCCGTCGCCCTCGATGCGGATCGCGTCGCCCAGTGCGTCGGTCACGCGGTTCTCGAGGATCAACGCGCTGCCCGATCCGGCCTGTCCCACGACGAGCGACCCGACGCCCTGTCCGTCGCAGCGCGCGATCCTGCCGAAGCGGCTGCCCGTGCCGAGGCGGACGGCGGCGCCGAGCGCGCGGAACGTGCACCGGAACGCCTCGGCGCCCTCCCCGTCGAGGAGGATCCCGTCGGTGCCGCCCTCGAACGCGCACTCGCGGACGAAGGAGGAGGCGCCCCGGAGGCGCGCGCCCGCGACGCCGTTGTCGCGGAACGCGCAGCGCAGGATGCGGGCGCGCGCCCCGTCGAGGTCGATGCCCGTGGCGGCGTTGCCGGCGAACGTGCAGGACTCGATCACGACGTCGCCCGAGGTCAGCACGCGCACGCCCGCCGCGCCGGAGCCGACGACCGCCACCCGCACGAGCCGGAGGCCGTCGTTGCCGCCGGCGGCGAGGAGGCCGTCCCGCGTGGCGCCCACGACGCGAACGCCCTCGACCGAGACGCCGCGTACGCCTGCGAGGATCTCGAGGGCCGGGCCGCTGCGCCCGGTGGCGTCGAGGGTGGTGCCCGCCGGGGCGCCCACGATCGTCATGGGGCGATCGATCACGAGCGACGTGCGGAACGCGCCCGACGGCAGGACCAGCGTGCCGCCCGCCGGCGTGGCCGCGAGCAGCGCGCGCACCGCGTCGTCGGAGCGCACGAGCCCGGGGTCGGCCAGGGCGACCCCCACGGGACGCACCGTCCGTCGGCTGCCGGCTTCCGCCTCGCTGGCGGCCCCAAGGGCCGTCGCGAGGACGGCGGCGAGTCCGACGGTCGCGATCGAGCGCACGTTCACCTCCGGGCCGAGCGCACGCTGTCGTGCGCGGAACGACCCACCCCTTACACGCGGTGTGCCGTGCGGGGGGGAACCGACGTAACTCCTTGGTGGACAACGCGATCGGATCGAGGGCGGTGGGCGTGCCCCGCGCTGGCGTCGATTCGCGTGGACACGCACGCGGGGGTGCGGGAGAGCCGAAGTCGCTGGCCGGCAAAGGCTTACGGCGATCGGAGGAGGGTGGGGGCGGCGGGGGCGGGGGGCGAGAGGCGTTCAATCGAATGGACGTCCGCGCGCGCGGCCGGAGCTGCGCCCAGCACCACCCGCAGGCGATCGGACCAGTCGGTGGGATCCCCGTCGGTCGGCGGGCCGGGACGCAAGGCGAGGAATCGATCCAGCAGCTCCTGGTCGCCCGGGAGCAGGAGCTGCGCATCCAAGGTGGCGGCGAGAGGGGACAGAGGGGCAGGCGCTGCGTGGGTCTTGGGAAGGATCGGGGCCCGATCGAGACCGTCGGCGAACGCCTGCCCCAGGAGCGTGGCCACGATGGTCGCGAGGGATCGGAGGGAGAGGTGCGACGCGAGCGGGTGCTTCATGGACAGGCTCCGCCCGCTCTAAGGCATTCCCCATGCCCAAACCGCACTTGTGGAAAAACGTCCGTAACTACTTTCCAGGCACAGCGTTGTGTTCTCCACACGTATGTGGAGATGTGGAGAACAGTCGAAGGACTGGGTCTCGGAGGCCCGATCGCGCCAGATCACGCCAACGTGGCGCAATCTCGCCAGATCGCGTCAACGCGACGGCGGACGCTGCATCCCGTACCGGCGGGCGCGTGCCGCGCCGACGGCCTCGACCAGGCCGCGCGCGACCAGCGTCGCGAGGTCGCGGTTGAGCGTGCGCACGGGGATCCGGAGCCGTTCGGACAGCTCCGTCGCCGAGCGCCAACCCTCGCGAAGGAGGGGCAGGATCGCGTCCTCCCTCGCCGATCGAGGGGCCCCGACGCCGCTCCCCGCCGCCGCCTGGCGGCGGATCGCCCGACGCTGGGCCATGACGCCGCGAACGATCTCCGGCGTGATCTCCCCGCCTTCGGTGAGCACGGCGTCGGCGCGGAGCACGTTGTCGAGCTCGCGCACGTTCCCCGGCCAGTCGTGCGCGAGCAGGAGCGGGAGGGCGTCGGGGTGGACGGTGGAGCGTTCCGGCGTGCGGCCGGCCAGGTGGTGTGCGAGCAGGGGGATGTCGTCGCGACGGGCGCGTAGCGGGGGCAGGTCGATGCGGATGACGTTGAGCCGGTGGAAGAGGTCCTCGCGGAAGCGCCCGCGCGCCACCTCGTCGGCGAGGTCACGGGCGCCGGCCGTGACGATGCGCACGTCCACCGGGATCTGCCGGGTGCTGCCCACGGGCCGTACGCACCGCTCCTCGAGCACACGCAGGAGGGCGACCTGCATCTCGGGCGGCATGTCCGCGACCTCGTCGAGGAACAGGGTCCCGCGGTGAGCGCGCACGAACAGCCCCTCATGCGAACGATCGGCGCCAGTGAACGCGCCGCGGATGTGGCCGAAGAGCTCGCTCGCCAAGAGCTCCGGGGAGATCGCCCCGCAGTTCACCGCCACGAAGGCGTGGGGGCTTCGGAGCGAAACCGCGTGGAGCGCGCGGGCGACCTGCTCCTTGCCCGTGCCCGTCTCGCCCACGAGCAGCACGCTCGCCGAGCTGCCGGCGTAGCGGCGGATCTGGCGGAGCACCTCGCGCCACGGCGCGCTCTGGCCGACCAGGCCGTCACCGATGGGAAGAGGGAGGGGGCGCGGGGGAGGGGACCCGGCCCGCCCCTTCGCCGGCGCCGACTGCGGTCCCGGCACGCTGCGCCGGGCAGCGAGGAACCGCAGCACGGTGCGGACGGCGTCCGCGTCGCGCCGGCTGAATCGGCGCGAGCGGGCCAGGGCGACGGTGCCTCCCTCGAACGGGACCAGCAGCAGGCCGCGGGGCCGTCTCTGCTCGGGGCGCCAGAACTCCGGGCGGGGCCGGATGCGAATCCCGCGGAGCCGCTTCGCCTGGGCGAGACGGTGGATGGTCCAGCTCGAGAGGGTGTGCTCGGCCTGCGGTCGGAGGGTGAGCCAGCGGTCCTTCCGGCGATGGAAGAGCACGCGCGCGCCGATCATGGCCGCGAGCTCCCGGGCCACGCGCTTGCGGAACCGGTGCGTGGACGTGGATCGTCCCACGGTGATCAGGGCGTCGAGGGCCGACATGGCTCGCTCCGGTCTGCGCCTCCGCGGCCGGCGCATCCGTTCCGCGAGCCTCGCGAGGCGCGCCACCGGCCGATCGCCCGCCGCGCGCGGGGGCTCGAGGTCCCCGAGGGCCCGGACGCACGCCGCCTCGAAGTCCCGGAGCACGTCGGGCGGTCGCCCATCGCCCCGCTGCATGACCCACTTGAACAGACCGCGGTATGCGCGTGCCGCGCTCCCGAGCACCAGCACGGCCTCCTTGGGCTTCCGCATCCGGGCATACCCGATCGCGAGCACCATCGACAGGATCACCCTCCGCCCCCACGCAGTCTCCTTCCCGTACAGCTTCCTCAGGTGCTCGATCGGCATCGCCTTCCCGGGCTCCGGCGCCAGGATGTCGAGCGCGTCGCGTTCTTCCGCGGCACGACGATT
>CAZJJQ010000082.1:0-10563 GCA_964546345.1 uncultured Planctomycetales bacterium | reverse complement strand
TGGACGCCCTCCTCGAGGCGCGACTGCTCGAGAGCGACAAGGACCTCGCCGGACGGGCGGTGGTGGGGGTGGCGCACGAGGCGCTCCTGTCGGCCTGGGGACGCTTCGCGGGCTCCGTGGCGGCCGACCGGGAGCTGCTCCAGATCCGGCGCCGTGTCCAGGGGCAGGCCGCCTACTGGGAAGCGCGACAGCGCGATGCGACGGCGCTGCTTCACGAGGGATTGCCGCTGCGCGACGGAGAGCGGCTGCTGGAGGCCGGGTTCCTCGATCTGGACACCGAGACCGACGCCTTCGTGAGGGCCTCCACGGCCGCCGCGCACGAGCGGGCCGAGGCCGCGGAGGCGGCGCTGCGGCGCCGCAAGCGTCGGATGATCGCTCTCGTCGCCGGGAGCCTGCTGGCCCTCGGAGGGACCTGGGGCGGCTTGGCCTGGGCCCGGTCGGCGCGGCTCTCCGGGCACCTCGACGACGCCCGCGGGTACTTGGCCGCCGCACGCCTCGACGCCGCGGCCGAAGCCCTCGTCGCCGCGAAGGCCGAGCGTCCGGATGCGCCGGAGGTGGCCGTCCTCGAGACGCAGGTCCGCGACGCCCGTGCCGCGGCCGACCTACGCCGTCGGGAGAGCGAGGCGAAGGCGAGAGCCTCGGAGGCGCGAGCTCTGGCGAAGACGAAGGACGCCGACGTGCGGCGCGTACGCGCCGAGGTGGACACCCTGCGGGCCGAGGTGGAGAAGGAACGTGTGACGGTGTTCGCGGCATACTCCCCCCTCGATGCGCGGGCTGCGTTCAGCGGGAAGGAGAGGCGGTTGGAGGCCCTCCGGGCCACGCTCGATCGGACGATCGGGGAGGCGCGCGAGGCCCTCGAAGCCGCTGCGCGGTACGAGGCGCCCTTCGGAGGCACGAGCGTGGAGACGAAGGCCGCCTTCGGGGCGCACTTCATGGAGCGGTGGCGCGCGGCGATGGCCGCAGAGGACGAGCTGGGGGCGCGCCTTGCCCGCGAGCAGGTAGAACGGGTCGCGAAGGAGCAGAACGCGGAGGAACTGGAGGGACTCGGGTCCTTGCTCGTGGAGGTGGATCCGCCGGATGCGGAGGTCTACCTCTTCCGGTACGAGCCTTACGAGACCGTGCGGACCGACCCGCCCGTGATTCCTCGGCTGGTGCCCGTCCCCACCTCGGGGATTGGACGCGTGCGCCCGGGGGCATGGGTGCCCGACTTCTATCCCGGGGACCCGTGCCTCGTCGTGACGAAAGCACCGGAGAAGGGCTCTCCCGCCGACGGAGTGCTCGAGGCGGGCGACCTGGTGATCCGTCTGAACGGCCTCCCTTGCGGCGACGGCCTCTACGTGACGGAGGTGACGCCGGGCGGCCCCGCGGCGAAGGCGGGGGTCCAGCCCTTCGATCGGATCGATTCCATTGATGGGAATCGGGTGGAGGTCCGGCAGGACTGGACGCAGGTCAAGCGAGCCAAGGAGAGCGGCGGCCCGCCCTACATGGTTCGGCTGCGACAGGGAGATCGTTGGATCGACCTCGAGGGGCCGCACGAGAAGCCGCTCAAGGACGCCCTCGGGGTGCCGCTGGGGGCTGAGGTAGTCCCCTTGCTGCAGAAGACCCCCGCGCCCGAGCGCGGCTATCGCCTGACGTGTCTGCATAGGGGCGGGCTCGTCCCCTTGGCCGTGCCCGCGGGCCGCACGAGCGGGCTCGCGCTCGATCGGACCGCGTACCCGTTGATCCTCGGGCCTGACCTCCCTCATCGGGTGAACGCGGGCGCGGCGTTCGACTGCGCCCCCGGTTCCTATCTGCTCTACGTTCGCGCGCCCGGGCGGGAGGACCAGCGATTCCCGGTGGTCGTGCCGCGGGGCAAGGCCGAGCTGGCGAAAGCCCATGTGCGTCTGCTGCCGGCCGGTGAGAGCCCCGAAGGGTTCGTCTACGTCCCACCGTGCATCCTCGTGTACGGCGGCGACTCCGAGGCCTTCCAATCTGAGCCCCGCCGGGTGATCGACATGGCACAGGACGCGGACCTCAAGGGGGGATTCTGGATCGCCCGCCAGGAGATCACGTTCGGCGAGTGGTTGGAGTTCCTGAATGACCCCGAGACGCGCGCGGATCTAGACCCTCTAGGCAGGGAGAGGATTCCCAGATACGCCACGGACGTGTTCGTGACAAAGGGGGACGTCGGCCCGTTCTCTCAGACGCTCGACGAGTCTGTCACTGCAGTGTTGGGCATCTCTTGGAACGACCTGAAGGGGCCACGAGGATTCGTCGCGTGGAAGAATAGGCGCCAGGAGTTGAGCGGCTCCCTGTGGCGATATGACCTCCCGACCGAGGTGGAGTGGGTGTGCGCCGCGCGGGGTGCGGACGCTCGGAGCTGCCCGTGGGGGACACGGTTTGACTTCGATCTGTGCACGTCGAACTTCAGGAAGCCATTTCCAGCCCACGTGCTGGACCCGACGGCCGACCCTGCTGACGAGTCGCCGTTCGGGGTCCGCGCGATGGCGGGTGGACGCTGCGAGTGGTGCCGATCGGGCCCTACACCGGAGTCGTCCGCCCGTCCCCTGCGTGGGGGTGCATGGACCCGGGATGTCCCTACGCAGTTCCGGTTGGCGTCACGCGCAAGCAGCAGCGCGTCGAACGTAAGCCTCTCCTTTGGGGCGCGGCTGGTGGCATACCCGAAGTAGTGCGTCGCGCCCAGACCTCGTGAGCTCGGGTTCCGAGGCCACGGACCCTCTCCCTCCTGGCGGGCGTGCCGCCTTCCTACCTCTCCTTCTTCGCCCCGGGCTCCTTCACGCGGCCGAGCGTGCGATCGAGGATGGCCTGGTGGGGGGGCACGAACCAGACCTGCGTCTCGCGCAGGCCCGCGCCCTCCTGCACGTTCATGATCGAGCGCGGATCGGTCACGTCGTGGCCGCAGCCCGCGATGTGGCCCAGCTCGTGCGCGCCCGTGAGCGCGAACGAGCCCGCGTACCCGTCCACGAGCGCGCGCAGCCGGTCCGGGCGCAGGTGCTCGAGGCGTTCGCCCTTCCAGACGCGGCTCGCCTCCAGGTAGCCCCGGTCCTCGAAGGAGAGCTTCGGCTCGAGCGCGCCCACCTGGAAGAGCGTGCGCCGCAGGAAGGTGGCGTAGACCTCGCAGCGGCCGTCGCCGGGCCACGCGCGGCCTCCGGCGTCCGGGTCGTCGCCCGCGATCACCATGGTCCACACGTCCTGCGGCTTCAGGTTCACGGGCCTCTCCGCCGTGAACGAGATCGCCCAGGAGAGGCCCGGGATCGCCGTCCCGTCCTCGTTGCGCAGGAAGAGCCGGTGCAGCTTGCCGAGCGCACGCGCCATCAGCTCGTCGCGGATCTTCGCGTCCAGCTCCCCCTCGTAGCCGCGCGTGCCGAGCCCGAGGTGACCGAGCTCCTCCTCGATCGTGCGCGGGGGCTTGCTCTCCTTGTCGCCGAACGTCACCCACACGACCTTCGTGCCCGGCTCCGCCCGGTACATCTCGGGCCGGCGCATCCCGAGCAGGGGGCCGAAGCCCTCCGCGGGCAGGAGCGACGACTCGACCGGCTCGGGGCCCTTCGGTCCGCCCGTCCACGGCCGCCAGCGCCAGAGCGCCCCGCGTCCGCCGACGTCGAAGACGGGAGTCCTGGCCTCCCCCTCGCCGTAGCGTTGGTCGCGCAGGGCCTCGAGCACGGCGATCTCCCGCGGGACCTTGGGACCCTTCGCCTCCTTGGGAGGCGGTGTCGCGACGGCCGCCGAGGCGAAGAGCAGCATCTCCGTCGCCGCGAACGCGTGGATCGTGCGGGTCCACAGGGGCAGGAGCTCGCCCTTCGAGGCGCGGTCGTGCGCGTCGTAGAGCGCGCGGGGCGGTCCGTCGAGCGTGAGGGTGGGGGTGCCCACCAGCCAGTGGACGCGGCCGGGCCTGGCCGCCACGGCCTTGGGCGCCGCACGGGAGAGCGTGCCCTCGCAGCCGAGGATCGGGACGTCCCACCCGAGGGCGTCGCAGGCGGAGAGCGTCGCGTCGAGCAGGTCGGGCTCGCCGAGGACCACGAGCCGCGTGACGTTCTTCTCCCTCCAGGCGCCGAGGTCGGCCGCGGACGGGGCCCCCCCGGCCGCCACGGAGACCGATCCCGACACCGTGCGCCCGTACCCGAGATTGCGCACGAGGGCCGCCTCGAGCTCGCGCCCCCGGGGCGTGTCCTCCACCACGAGCGCCGGCGACCGGCTGCCACACGGCGCGACGAGGGCGTCGGCCAGCCGCAGGGCCTGGTCCACCGGCCAGGAGCCGAGGAAGAGGCAGGGGTCCTTCCAGGTGAGGGCCGGCGACGGCCCCGCGGCGCCCACGAACAGGACGGGGACCTTCCCCTTCCTCGCCTTGGCCGCGAGCGCGGTCACGGTGCGCCCGCTCCCACCTGCGATCACGCCGAGGACCTTCGCCGACACGGCGGCCGCGTACGCCTTCTCCGCCTCCGCCGGGTCGTCGTGGTCGTCGATCGGGACGACCTCCACCGCGCGGCCCGCCGAAGCGCCCGCCGCGTACCGCGCGCCGAGCAGCGTCTCCTCCCCGGCGGCCGCCAGGGGGCCCGAGAGCGGGGCGATCACCGCCAGCCGGGCGGGGGCGCCCTTCTCCTCCGCCGCGCCGGGGCGGGGGCAGGAGGCGAACCCGAGCAGCGCGAGCCCCGTGAGGCGTAGACCCAGCCCGCGACGTCCCATCCGAGCCCTCCGGAGCGGCCGGGCCGATCCTACCCGCCGCGTGGCCCCCGACGGCCCCCCGGGGATGCCCCGGTCCGGGCGCCCATGGGATGATCGCGCCCCCCGGGCGCGTTCCTTCCACGGCGCGTCCTCCGCGTCGGAGTCCTTCATGCCCGGTTCGTTCGCCCCCCTCCGTCGTCCCGCCCTCGTCCTCGCCCTCGTCGCCTGCGCGTTGGCCCTGGAGCCGGGGTGCGACGGCGGCGGCGGTGAGGGCGGCAAGAAGGCGACCAAGCCCAAGTCGATGCCCGTGGGCATGCAGGACAGCGGCCTCGACCGGCCGTGGGCCGACGCCGGGAGCGCCCAGGACCGGGAGGCCCGTCCCCCCCCGGCCTTCCGCTTCGAGGACGCCTCGACCCTGTCCGGCCTGACCGCGACGAACCACAGCGGCCGCGCCGGGATCAAGGAGTACCTCCTCGAGGCGGTGGGGGTGGGCCCGGCCTGCCTCGACTTCGACAACGACGGGCTGATGGACGTCTACGTCCCCGACGGCGACGAGTTCGACCACTACGAGTTCTTCAAGGAGCCCGACCCCAAGGTCCCCGGCCGCCTGCGCCCGGTGATCCGCCGGCGCGCCCAGGTCACCGAGCCCTTCCGCGCCCACCTCTATCGGAACCTGGGGGACGGCCGGTTCGAGGACGTCGCCGCCAAGGCCGGCGTGACGAACGAGCGCTGGGGGTTCGGGGCCCTCGCCTGGGACTACGACGGCGACGGCTTCACCGACCTCTTCGTGAGCAACTTCGGGCCGTGCCGGCTCTACCGCAACAACGGGAACGGCACCTTCACCGACGTCGCGGAGGCGGTGGGCCTCGCGGGCGACGAGATCTCGTGGAGCACGTGCGCCACCTGCGGCGACTACGACGGCGACGGCCGCCTCGACCTCTACGTCGCCCGCTACGCCGACCCCGCGGTCGAGGTCGCCCGCCAGCTCGGCGCCCGCAACCTCCCCGAGGGCACCCCTCTCTCCGGCATCCCGGGCCGCCTCTGCAAGTGGCGCGGGCTCGACGCCTACTGCGGCCCCGTGGGCCTCGAGGCCCAGCACGACTCCCTCTACCACCAGGAGCCGGACGGCACGTTCCGCGACGTCAGCGTGGAGTGCGGCGTGCGCCCGAAGGCCGCCAAGTACGGCTTCACGTCCTACTTCTTCGATTACGACCAGGACGGCCTGCTCGACGTCTACGTCGCGAACGACTCCGAGGAGAACTTCCTCTGGCACCAGGAGCGCAAGGACGGCAAACCCTTCTTCCGCGACGTCTCCGAGCCCCTGGGCGTGAAGTTCGGCCAGCAGCAGAATCCGCAGGCCTCCATGGGCTGCGCGACCGCCGACATCAACCAGGACGGCCTCCTCGACATCTTCGTGACCAACTTCAGCCACGACTACAACAACATCTTCATCGGCGCCCGCTACCCCGGCGGCGTCGCCTTCAAGGACCGTGGCCTCCAGGTCATGGGCCAGGCGGTCTTCTACGACCTCTCCTGGGGCTGCGGCTGGTACGACTTCGACCTCGACGGCGACCTCGATCTCCTCATCGCCAACGGCCACGTCTACAAGGAGGTGGACCTCTTCGAGCGCACGGGCACGGCGTACGACCAGTACCCCGCCGTCTTCGAGTGCCTCGAGGCGAAGAAGCTCCGCTACCGCGAGGTCGGGCCGAAGCCGTTCAAGGGCCCCAACGCCAAGCCGCCCGCCGGGCTCAAGGAGGCCGACCTCTTCGCGGGCAAGGGGCTCGAGGCCGCGCGCAAGTGCAACCGCGGCGCCTGCTTCCAGGACAACGACAACGACGGCGACGTGGACGTCGTCCTCTTCTCGATGAACGACAAGCCGACGTTCCTCCGCAACGAGCTCGAGGCCGGCCCGACCCGCCACTGGCTCAAGCTGATCCTCCGCCAGCCCGGGACGAAGAACCTGGAGGCGGTCGGCGCGCTCGTGCGCGTGCGGACGCCGGACGGGACGGTCCAGACGTTCCCGTCCTACCGCTGTCAGTCCTTCCTCGGCACCGACGACCCCCGCCTCCCGGTGGGCCTCGGCACCGCGACCCGGGCCGAGGTCACCGTGATCTGGCCGGGGGCCGAGAAGGCCACCACGGTGCACGCCGACCTCGCCGCGGACGCGGCCTACGTACTCACGCCGGACGGGAAGTCGGTCCAGCAGCCGCTCAAGCCCGTCGTGCTGCCGAAGTAGTCGAAGGTCCTGGGGGCGGGCGCGGGGGAGGGGGGCAGCGCAGTCCGAGGGAGTGGGGGGGCGGCGGGGGCCGGGAGGTCGCCGTCGAGTGCCCCCCTCGGCAGTCCCGACCCCGACCCCGCCCGCGCATCTCCGGGGTCCCCACCGGGGGGCACGCTCCGCGCCCCTACGCCCCCGCCGCCCCCCACCTCCTCCCAAGTGGTTGCCATCTGCACGCTTGCGCGGGGCGTCTCGGTGCTGCCCTCGGGTCCCCTGCGGGCCTCCCTGCGCGCAGCCTGCGCGAGGGATCGCGCCGGAGCCTCACCACCCCTCCCCGGGGAAGGCGGCCGGGGGTCTCGGAGGGGACTCTTCCCCGCAGGCACCGCCCCTCCGACATGAATCGTCGCAAGCAGTTGTCCCATAAGCAGTTGCGACCCTTCTCCAGGGGTTGGCGCCGGACGGCCTGTATTCGGTGGACTCGCACCGGACGAGGCCTTTCAATGCGCCGCGGGGGGCGGCCGGGTGGGCGCCTCCTGCCCCTGCTCCGTTCTCACGTCCCGTCGCTCCCCCGGGCGATCGCGGAGGAAGTGGACGATGGCTCCCGTGCTCGCCGCGAACGATCGAGTCGTCGAGTACCTGCCGGTGCTCATGGTGCTGCTGTTCGCGACGGGGTTCGGGGCGCTCAACCTCGTGCTGTCGTGGCTCGCCGGCTCGAAGGGCCAGGCGAACCCGGTGAAGGACGCGGCGTACGAGTGCGGCCTGCCCCCGATCACGGACGCGCACGCGCAGTTCAGCGTGAAGTTCTACCTGGTGGCGCTGCTGTTCGTCCTGTTCGACATCGAGGTGGTGTTCCTCTACCCCTGGGCGGCCTACTTCCAGGAGCCGGGCCGGCAGGTGTTCCTCTTCACGGAGATGCTCGTCTTCGCGGGCATCCTGTTCTTCGGGTGGTGGTACGTGATGCGCCGGGGGGCCGTGGACTGGTCCAACGAGTGACCGGACGGGCCGGTTTGGACGGGCCGCCCGTCCGGGGCGGCGGTAGCGTGCGCCCTGCTCGCCGGACGTGATCCCAGGAGTCTCCCGATGGCCGAAGCTTCGACGAAGGACGTGGTCTCCGCGACGGGCTCGGCCGAAGGCGGGTTCCTGCTCTCGACGCTCCAGTCGATGGTGAACTGGTGCCGCAAGAACAGCGTGTGGCCCCTGCCGCTCGGCCTCTCGTGCTGCGGGATCGAGTTCATGGCGACCGCCGCGAGCCGCTACGACATGTCGCGGTTCGGCATGGAGGTGGCCCGCTTCTCCCCGCGCCAGGCAGACCTGATGCTGGTCGCCGGGACGCTCACCTACAAGATGGCGCACGTCCTGACGCGCCTCTACGACCAGATGGCGGAGCCGAAGTGGGTCATCGCCATGGGCGCGTGCGCGTCCTCGGGCGGCATGTTCCGCAGCTATCCGGTGGTGCAGGGGATCGACGAGTTCGTCCCGGTGGACTTCTACATCCCCGGCTGCCCGCCGCGCCCGGACGCGGTCCTCAACTGCCTGATCCAGCTGCAGAAGAAGATCGAGCGCGACCGGTCCTACAAGCTCGAGTTGGCCGCGCCCGCGAGCGCCCCGCTCTCGCTCGGCGGGCTGGTGGCCGTGGACGGGCGCGGCGAGATGGCCGCCCCCGCGCTGGCCCAGGCGCGTGAGCGCTGGGTCGAGGGCAGCAAGCCGAAGGCCGGCGTCGAGACGGGGCCGCGTCCCGTGAAGCAGCAGTGAGCCCGGAGCCCCCGTGAGCACGATCCAGTACACGGCCCATGCGCCCGCCTCCGTGCGGGCCTCCGTCGCCTCCTACCTGGCCTCGCGCGGCGCGCAGTGGTGCGACTACGCCGCCTGCGGCGCCCCCGCGAAGCATCGCGCGACCCCCGCCGCGCTCGTCCCGAAGGACGGGTGGGCCGAGACCGTGGGCGCCCTCGCCCGCGAGCACGGCTTCGACTTCCTCGTGGACCACACCGCGGTGGACTACCCCGACCGCAAGCCCCGCTTCACGGTGGTCGCCGTGCTCGAGAGCCTCGCGACGCACGAGATGCTCCTCCTCAAGACCCGCGTCGAGGAGGGCGAGGCGCTCCAGTCCCTCGTCGGCGTCTACAAGTCCGCCGACTGGGCCGAGCGCGAGACGTACGACATGTTCGGGATCCCGTTCGAGGGGCACCCCGACCTCACCCGCATCTACATGCCCCAGGACTTCGACGGATGGCCGATGCGGCGGGACTTCCCGCTCGAGGGCCACCTTCGGTTCCGGGACTGAGCAGGACCGCCCCCGATGGCCCCGCCCCCCGACTCGCCCACGACCCTTCCCTCGGCGCCTCCCGCCGCGCCGCCCGCGCCCCCGGTGCAGGGCGCCGCGCCGACCGTCTCCGCCGGCGACATCCGCCTCGAGGTGGAGGGGGAGATCGGCGAGCGGATGGTCCTCAACATGGGGCCGTCGCACCCGTCCACGCACGGCGTGCTGCGCATCGTCCTCGAGGTCGAGGGCGAGCGGATCCTCAAGGCGACGCCCGACGTCGGCTACCTCCATCGCGGGATGGAGAAGCTCGGCGAGACGCTCGGCTACCACCGGTTCATCCCGTACACCGACCGGCTCGACTACCTCGCCCCGCTCTCGAACAACTGCGCGATCGCGCTGGCGGCGGAGAAGGTGTGCGGCATCGACGCCCCGCCGCGCGCGAACGCGCTGCGCGTCGTCGTGTGCGAGCTGGCGCGCATCTCGAGCCACCTGCTCGGGCTCGGCGCCTACTCCATGGACATCGGCGCCATGACGGTGTTCCTCTACACCTTCACGGAGCGCGAGACCCTCTACAACTTCTTCGAGTTCCTGACCGGCGCGCGCTTCACCACCTCGTACACCCGCATCGGCGGCGTCGCCCGAGACGCGGACGAGGGCTGGCTCGCCGAGGTGAAGGCCTTCGCGCAGGGCCTCCCGAAGAAGGTGGACGAGTGGGAGGCCCTGCTCACGCGGAACCGCATCTGGATGCTGCGCAACGAGGGCGTCGGCATCGTCGATCGGGAGACCGCGATCGCCTACGGGCTCACCGGGCCCTGCGTCCGCGGCTCCGGCGTCGCGTACGACGTGCGCAAGGACCACCCGTACTTCGGCTACGAGCAGTACGACTTCGACGTGCCGGTGGGGACCCGCGGGGACGCCTACGACCGCTACCTGGTCCGGCTGGAGGAGATGCGCCAGAGCGCGCGCATCGTCGTCCAGGCGATCGACCGGATGCCGAAGGGCCCGATCCTCGCCGACGAGCCGAAGTTCGTGCTGCCCGCGAAGACGCGCGTGCTCACGGGCATGGAGGAGCTGATCCACCAGTTCATGCTCGTCACGGGCGAGATGAACCCGCCGAAGGGGGAGGTCGTCTCCTACATCGAGAACCCCAAGGGCGCGCACGGCTACTACGTGCGCTCCGAGGGCGGAGCGGCGCCGTGGCGCCTCAAGATGCGTGCGCCGAGCTTCGTGAACCTGCAGGTGCTCAAGGAGATCCTCCCCGGACGCCTGCTCGCCGACACGGTGGCCGTGCTCGGCTCCATCGACTTCGTCATGGGGGAGTGCGACAAGTGACCCCGGCCGCTTCCGACACGCCGTCCCCGCGCCCGCTCGACCGGCGCGACCCCAACCAGGCCCCGGCCCGCGGCACGCGCGGCGGCGGCTA
>CAZJJQ010000081.1:0-10568 GCA_964546345.1 uncultured Planctomycetales bacterium | reverse complement strand
AAGAGGTGGACCGAGGCGAGGGCGCCGAGGGCGCGCGCCGTGCGCTCCTCGGGGGTGCCGGTCGAGAGCTCGGGAGGGAGGGTGGGCGGCGGCGCGGCGGAGGGGGGGGGCACGGGCGGCGGCGGGGCGGGAGCCGGGGCGGGGGAGGGTTTGGGGGCGTCGGGGAAGGGGGCGGCGGCCTCGGCCCCCCCCGCCCCCCCCCACCCCCGCCCCCCGAGCCCCGCCATCGCCACCAGCAAGCCCACCCCGAACGGGACGGCGAACGGGAGGGGGCCTTTCCGGGGCATCGGAGGAGTGTACCCCCCCCTGCCGGCGGCTTCGGGATCCCCTGCGTCGCCGAACCTTGAGGATCGCGGGGTATCTGGCCGATCCCAGAGGGTGGGCCGGGAGGCCCGCCGATGGACGCACCGGATCCCCGAAACGAAGCCGAGCTTCGGCGCGGCGTGCTGCAGCTGGTGGCACTGGCCCTCCTCGAGGAGCCACGCTACGGCTACGAGCTGGTCCGCCTGCTGGGCGAGGCCGGGTTCCAGACGGAAGAGGGCACCCTCTATCCCATCCTGCGTCGCTTCGAGGAGCAGGGGGCCCTCGAGGCGACCTGGGACACGTCGAGGGCGCGGCCCCGCAAGTACTACCGGCTGTCGGAGGACGGACGCCGTGTCCGGAGCGACCTCCTGGCGGCATGGCGCAAGGTCCGCTCCGCGACCGAGGCCGCCGTGGAGGGTCTCGCATGACCGCCGCTCCCCCGCGCTCCCCCTCCATCGACCGGTACCTCGACCGCCTGCGCGACGTGCTGCCCGCCGCACGCGCGGCGGAGGTCGTCCGCGAGGTCGAGGCCCTGATCGAGGATCACATCGAGCAGGACCCGGAGGGACCCTCCGCGCCCGGCGCCGCGGATCGAGCCCTCGCCGCGCTCGGCGCGCCCGAGCGCCTCGCCTCCGCGCTGTCGGGCGAGGAGGTCGTGATCGACCTGGCCACCCGCCGGGCCTACGGCCGGATGCTGACCGTCGTGTTCGCGGCCCACCTCCTGCTCTGCATCATCCTCACCGTGATCGCGCCGGGCTCCGCCCTGATCCCCGGGATCGTGGGGGCGCTGCCGCGGTCGCCGTGGGGCGCGACCCTCACCTCCGTCGCCGCGCTGTTCTTCCTCGACGCGGGCGCGCTGCTCGTGCTGTTCCGACTCCTGGGCTCCCGTCGCGCGCCGGGGCTCCTGCGGGGCCTGCCGCTCCGGACGCCCGTCCGGCGGCGGGACGCGGCGCTGTCCCTCGTCCTCCTCGGGCTCCTCGCGCTGATCCTGAACGTGCCGTCGTTGCGCGACCGCATCCTGGCCGTGGGCGTGGGCGGCGACCGCTCCCCCGTGCTGGCGCCCGCCGTGACGGCGCTCACGCTCGCCGCGGACGCGGTGCTCATCCTGTTCGCGGTGCGGCACCTGGTCCTGCTCGTGACCGGGGCCGAGCGCGTCCAGGGGGTCCTCCTCGATGCCATGGCCTCCCTGGCCGGGGCGGTCCTCGCGGTGCTCCTGATGACGCGCGACGAGCTGGTCCGCATCCCGCCGTCCGCGGGGCTCACGGAGGGGCAGGCGGCCGTCTTCGCGGATCTCCTGTTCCGGGTGGTCTTCGTCGTCTGCCTGGTGGCCGCGATCCTCCTCGTCATGCGGTTCGCGCGCCGGCTGCTCCGCGTGCGGCAGCTGCTCGGGCGCTGACGACCGGTCCGCCCCGCGCGGGGGCTCCTCACCTCGGGGCCGGGCCCCGCACGCCGTCCCGGGCCTCCCCGGCCCGCAGGCCATCCACGGCCACGCGCCGCTCCCCCGGGAACGTGAGGGTCACGCGGCCGGGCGGGAGGTCGGTGAGCACGAAGGAGCCGTCTTCGCCGATCGTCGTGCCGCGCACGACGAGCAGCTCGCCGTACGGCTGGGGGTCGCCGGGCGACCAGAGCAGGGTTCCCCCCGCGTCGGAGGGATGCGCCTTCCCCCGGACCGTCGCCGCTGCGTGCAGCACGAAGTCCTCCGTCAGGTGCTCGTCCGCGGGACGGACGTCCAGGAGGACGGTGCCCTCCGCCGCCGCGTAGCCGGGGACGTCGGCGAAGACGAGGCAGAGGCCGTTGGCCCCGGGATTCGGCTCGGGGAGGTAGGGACGGCTCCGCGGCAGGCCTCGAATCTCGTAGCTCCCGGCGTCGTCCGTGGTCGCTTCCAGCGCAGGCCAGTCCCAGACGTGGGCCACGACGCGGGCACCGGCGACGGGGCGCCCGTCCGGCGTCCGGACGTGGCCGGCGAGCGTCGCGCCGCGGCGGACCGCCAAGCGAGCGTCCCGTGACGCGTCGGCCGTCTGCCAGTCCCCTCCGGTGCCCGGCACGAGCGCCGCGAAGCCGCCCTCCGCGAGCGGAGGGAAGGAGGGAAGGGTCAGCCGCCCGTCCGGACCGGTCGTCACGGTCTCGAGCGTCAGGGCTCCGCCCCCGGCGCTCCGCGCGACGACGATCACGTCCGCCGACGCGAGCGGGCGACCGGATCGGGAGCCCACGACCAGCCCGGCGAGGGGACCTCCGGGCGCGAACGCGACCGTCGCCGGGGGCGCCGTCCCGTCCGGCGCCGGCTTCCACGGGACGGCCGTCCAGCGCCCGTCGAGCGGCCGCCGCGCCGCCACGCCCTGGAGCGTCCCCGCCACCCCCACCTCGAATCGTCCCGCCGCATCCGTCTGCGTGCGGACCGACCACGTGAACAGGGCGAGGATCGAGGCCCCGCCCACCGGGAGCACCGGTGGCATCGTGAGGACGGTCGCCTGCGCGATCGGGGCCCCGTGCTCGTCCGTCACCGACCCCTGCACCCGCGTCGTGACGGGCTCCACCCGGAGACGAAGCGGCACGGGGCGCTCCGCGACCGCCGTGGCGAGACCTCCCCACCGGCCACCGCGCGCGACCTCGGCGATCAGCACCGTCATGCCTGGCGGGAGGTCGGCGAGCGCGAACCGCCCCTCCCCGTCCGTCACCGTCGATCCGGACGGCGCCGGGGGCGGAGCCGCCCAGCCGAGCGCGTAGGAGCCCCGTGCCCGGAGCACGTCCGTCCACCGGTACGCGGACACGGGCACCGCCGGGATCGCGACGCCCTTCTCGTCAACCACGCGGCCCTCGATCCGCGCCCCCCGCGCGCCCGCGTCCACGCGCACGGGCCCGGCCTCCCCCTCCCCCCGGGCGGCCTGCCCGGGCGCCGCCAGGGCGCCCGCGACGACCGCGAGGGAGGAGAGGAGTCGCGCGGCCCGACGTCCCGATTGCGACATGGGAGAGCTCCCGCGGACGCGCCGCATCCCGTGCGCGCGCGCCGATCGCCCCCGAGTCTACCGTCGGCGCGGCGGAGGCCGGTCCGTGGGTGTCAACGCCCCCACCGGAGCGGAACCGGGTGCCCGCAGTCGAATTCGCGGCGGTCCCGGCGCGGGATGCCGCGATGCTCGCGGGGTGCCGGCCCTCGACCACCGCTACCCCGCGCCCGTCGTCGAGGGCGTCCTCGTCCGCCGCTACCAGCGCTTCCTCGCCGACGTGGAGGTATCCGGCGGGGAGGTGCTCACGGTGCACTGCGCGAACTCGGGCTCGATGCGCACGTGCGCCGAGCCCGGGCGCCCCGTGCGGATCAGCGACTCGGGCTCCGCGACGCGGCGGCTGCGCTGGAACCTCGAGCAGATCCGGATGGGGCGCGCCTGGGTCGGCCTCAACACGGCGGTGCCCAACCGCGCGCTCGAGGCGGCCGTCGCCCGCGGCGGGGTCGAGGCGCTCCGGGGCTATCCGTCGGTGCGACGGGAGGTGGTCTACGGGCGCGAGAGGCGCTCCCGCATCGATCTCCTGCTGGAGGACGGGCCGCGGCGGTGCTGGGTCGAGATCAAGAACACGAGCTACCGCGTGGGCGACGAGGTGCGCTTCCCCGACTCCCCCACCGAGCGCGGCCGCAAGCACCTCGACGAGCTCGTCGACCGCGCTCGGGTCGGCGACCGGGCCGTGCTCGTCTTCTTCGTGAACCGTCCCGACGTGCGGCTCTTCCGGCCCGCCTACGAGATCGACCCGGCGTACGCGGAGGGCCTCGCCCGGGCCGCGGCGGCCGGCGTGGAGGTGCTGCCCCTGCGCGCGCTCCTCTCTTCGCGGGGGGTGACCGTCGGCGCGCCGATCCCCTACCGGCTCGAGCCCGCGCCCGACCCCGCCGACGGGGCGACCGGCCGCGGCAATTCCTGACCCGACCCGGTATGACGTCGTTAGTCTAGGGGCACCGGAGGCCGATCCCATGCCCCGCGCGAAGCAGCGCAAGCCCGCCCTCGTGGCCGTGAAGCTCGACGCCGAGACCGCGGCCCTCCTCGACACGCTCCCGAACAAGAGCGAGTTCATCCGCGCCGCGATCCGCGGTCGGATGGACGTGCTCTGCCCGTTGTGCGGCGGCACCGGCGTACGCCCCGCCGTGCCCGTGGAGCGCCTCGGCGGGCGCCACCTGCACGTGCTCCCGCACGTGCGCTGCGGCGACTGCGGGCACGACACCCCCGTGGTCAGCGAGTTCGAGCCGGGCCAGGCCGACCGCGCGGCCCTCCTGCGCGAGGTCAACCGCCTCCGCACGTTCCTCTCCTACGGCGACTACTTCTGCGCGACCTGCTACGGCCGGTCGGTCCCCTGCGAGCGCTGCGGTCACCGGATCGCCGGCGCGGGCCCGGCGCGCGACCAGCACGCCTGTCGGGCGTAGCCCCCCGCCCCCGCCGCCCCCACCCTTCCCGAGCACCCTCCTGCGCGCGGCGCGGTATCTTCCCGGCATGGACCGCCTCTTCGCCCTCGTCGCCGTGCTGCTCGGCACCGTGGCCCTCGTCGTCGGGGTCCGCTCGACGTCGGCGTCGGGCCACCCGGACGCCCCGGCGCCCGCGTTCGGGATCCCCTACGCCGCCGGCGCCGCCGTGCCCGGCGGGCCCGTGCTGCCGGGGGCTCCCGCCCCCGCGCCGAAGCCGGCTCCGGGCACGGACGCGCTCGACTGGGCCGTGCTCACGGCGTACGACTACAAGCCGGGCCTGCTCGACCTGCCCGACGCCGTGAAGTCGCTCGACGGCAAACGCGTCACCATGCGTGGGTTCCTGCTGCCGCTCTACGAGTTCGACGACATCCACGAGTTCGTGCTCGTCGCGAACCACATGTCGTGCTGCTTCGGCATGCCCGCCGGCATCAGCGGGCAGGTGCAGGTGAAGATGCCCGCCGACGCCAAGGGCCTCCCGAACACGAGCGAGCCGTTGCGCGTCGAGGGCACCTTCCGGGTCGTCGAGACGAAGGAGCAGGGCTACATCCTCTCCATCTTCCGGATCGACGACGCCACGGTGAGGATCGAGGGCTACTGATCGGCAGCGGGCCGCGCGTCGCGCCGCCGGGCTATCGTCCCGGGCGACGCTGCTGCTCCCGGCACCAGGCGACGACTCTCGCGCCCAGCTCGGGATAGGTCGTGCCCAGGAGCTTGGCGAGCGTGTCGCGTTGGCCCTTGCTGCTGTGGAAGGTCGCCACGAACTCGAGCAGCGCCTTGCGGCGCAGCCCACCGTCGGCGAAGTACAGGTATCGGACCGTGGCGGCCCCCTGGTGGTAGAAGAGGTTGCGGCGGCTGAGGTTGCGGTGCCAGCCGATCTTCCAGCGCATCGGGGCCTGGATCTCGGCCTGCTTCGGATCCAGGCGGCGGAATCCGGCGGCGTCCATCCCGTACAGCTCGTCCCAGGGAAGGAGCTCCCCCGGCGCGACGTTGGCCACCACGTCGATGGAAGGCGCCACCGCCGACTCGAGCTCGCAGCGACCGGCCTCGAGGTCCACCTGGCCCTCCTCGATGAACTCCGCGAAGCCCTCCTCCACCCAGTAGCCGGGACCGCTCCCGGCCCCCTGCACGCGCTCGGTGTCGGAGAAGGCGGGACAGCAGAGGTCCATCCAATGGTGGGTCAGCTCGTGCGCGAAGACGGAGGTGACCAGCGCGAACTCCTCGTCGCCGTCGGGCACGAAGAGACGCGACACCCCCTCGCCGGGAGAGTAGTGCCCCAACGTCCACTCGAGGTCGCCGGCGTCGCCGGAACGTGCGAGGTACTCGTCCTTCGTCTCGTAGAGGAACATCACGAGGGGGTCGGTCTCCCCCCGCTTCTTGCGATGCTCCTCGAAGATCCCCTCGAGCGTGCGCACCAGCAGCTCCGCCGTCGCGAGGCAGCGCGCGATGCGCCCGGGGCGCACGACGGGGGTGATCACGACCGCGCGCCGCGACTCGAATGCGACCGCGTCCTTGCGCCAGGTCGCGCGGGCGGCGCCCAGGTGTCGCTGGGAGTTCGTGATCCCCTTCGCCACCGGAGGCACGTCCAGGACGTCTACCCGGGTCGTGTGCAGCGCGTCGAGGAAGTCGAGCCACTCGAGCGGCACGAACGTGGGCCCGATCTCGAGGCCGGGCGGGATCCGCGTCCGCACCCACTGCGTCGGGCCGACGTGCGTCGGATCTGCGGCGAGCGCGAGGCGCGCCAGGCGCGCGACCAGCACGGGCGGCGCGTCCGCCGGGATGCCCTCCGCCCAGCTCCAGGCCGTGCCGACGGTCTTCTCGCGCAGAGCCGCCTCCTTCGCCGCCAAGGCCTTCTCCGCCGAGGCCGACGGCTTGCGGGGCTTGCGCTCGGCGGCGTCGAGGTCCGCACGCACGCGCCAGACCTCCGCGTCGGGGGCGCCGTTCGCCTCGGCGACGGTGAGGCACGTCCGCGCCCGGAGGATCGCCCCCTGCCTGCCCGCCTCACCCGACAGGGCCAGCCAGGCCTCCGCAAGGCCCGCCTGCGCCGCCCGCCGCATGGCGGCGATCGCGTCGTCGGGGGCGCCCGCGTACCGGACCCGCCGGCTCGCGTCGCTCACCAGGGCGACGTCCGCGAGAGCCCACCGCGTCTCGGGCGGGGGCGGCACCTTGGGCTTCGGGGGTGTCGGCCGGCCGGGCACGGCGGGAGCGGGACCCGCCGGGGGGAACGAGATCGCGTCGGCGCCCGGCATCCACGCGACGGCGCCCACCTTCACCGTCCCGTCGCGGTGCACCACCGTCAGGTCGGGGATCACCACGGGCGCCCCGGCGACCGTCGGCTCGGTGGTCGGTCGCCACGGAACCGTCGCGCCGGCGAACGGAGCCCGCCGGGGTCGGAAGGCGTGGAGCCTCGTGCCCTGCCCGCGTCGGCTCCCCTCGACGGCCAGGAGCGTGTTCCTGGCGGGGATGGTCCGGAACACGACGTCCACCGGCAGCTCGTGGAGCACGTCGCGGGTCCTTGCGTCGAACGCGTAGGGCCCCGCGAGGACGGCCTCGCGGGTCGTCGTCACGGGGACGCCGATCGTGAGGAGCTCCGGGCTGTGCTGGGCGCTCGAGAGGACGTGACGTCGCAACGAGGGCCCCCCGGAGAGCGGGTCCTGCTGCGCTTCCGGCGACCTGGGGTCCACCGTCAGCCCCAGCTCGATCGCGCCGCGCGCGTCTCGGTCGGAGAGGACCCACTGGCCACGGAACCTCACCGGCGCCTCCGTCAGAGGGAGCAGGCGGGTCTCCCTGCGCGACGCGATCGTCCTCGGCAGCATCGCGGTGGACATCGACGCCCCGCTCCCGGTGGACAGCATGCCGGCCTTGACGACGAACACCTCGCCGCGCGTGCGCCCCGTGATCCACGTCGCTTCGGGGACCGCGTCCCCTCCGGAGCCCGGACACACGCTCAGGTAGCTCTCCCCCAGCGACTCCCCGTTCCTGGCGTCGAGCACGACCAGGTCGGCGGAGACCTCGACCCCCCGCTCCGGCGACGAGCGTGTCCGCTCCCTGGCGACGAGCAGGTCGTCGCCGAGCAGCGTCGGCTCTCCCTCCAGCCGCAGGCTCGCCGTGGGATCGTCGGGCGCGCTCGTCGGCCGGGAGGTGGCCCACACGGGCGCGGCCTCCCCGACGCGGACCCGGAACACGCTGTTCGACGCGCAGACGAACACGTCGCGGCCCCGGACGATCGGGCCGGTCGTGAGCGGGAGCGGCGCCTTCCAGGTCCAGAAGGACCGTGCGGACTTCGCCGTCGCGTCGATGGAGAACGCCTCGAGCCGGTCCGGGGCGGTCCGCGACAGGACGAAGCCGGGCCCGACGACGGGCACCGCGGTCGTCTTCACGGCGATCCGGCGCTTGGAGACGATCACTCCCCCCGTCGCGAGGTCGAGGACCTCGAAGCCATCGTCGAAGGGCACGACGACCAGGTGCTTCCACACGAGCGGCTCGCCCGAGATCACCCCCTGCCCCGGAGCGTAGGACCACGCACGTTCGAGCCGCCCTCGCGGGAGGGGCGTGGCCGTGGAGCCGCTGCGGGAGGGAGATCCCCCGGGCATGGGCCAGCAGTCGAGGGGCGCCTCGTCGCCCTCGGGCGGGACGGCAAAGGCAGGCTCGTCCGCATGGCCCGCGCCGGGCGCGCAGCACAGGAGCCCGACCACGAACACGATCCACGGTGTCCCTGCACGCGGGGTCATGCGGCTCTCCTGGGGCCATCGTCTCGTCGATCCCTCCGAGACTCTATCCGCGCGCGCCGAGCGCGACCAGGGGCGGTCCCGCGGGCGGCCTCACCCCTCGGGCGGACCGGCGTGCGGCTTCGGATCGTCGAACCCGCGCCTCGCCGCGAGGTCGGCGCGACGGATGCGCCGCGCCGCGCGCACCCAGGTGACCGAGAGGGCGATCAGCACGAGGAGCGCCGCCAGCTCGGGGTCGAGGAGGGCCTGGCGTCCGTCGGCGGTGCGGCCCAGCACCCGGAACAGGAGCAGGGTGATCCCCAGCGCGAGGCCGTAGCCGAGAGCCTTGCGGATCCGGTCGGCGACGAGGGGCGTCACGCGCGCACCGAGAGGAGCAGGCCCGTGAGGTAGCGGCCCTCCGGCGCCGACAGGTCGACGGGATGGTCGGGGCCCGCGGTGAAGGTGCGCAGCACGGAGAGGGTGCGGCGGCACTCGCGGCCCGCGGCGCGCACCATCTCCGCGAAAGGCTCGGGCTCGACGAGCCCGGAGCAGGAGAAGGTCGCGAGCAGCCCGCCCGGCGCGACACGGGTCATCGCCCGCACGTTGAGGCGGCGGTAGGCGTCGAGCGCGCGCGCGAGCCCCGCGCGCGACGCGGCGAAGCGCGGCGGGTCCACGACCACCACGTCGTACTCGGCCTTCGCGCGGGCCAGCGTCGCGAGATGCTCCATGGCGTCCGCCTCGACGGTCTCGTAGCGCGGCGCCACCGCGTTGCGCACGGCGTTCTCGCGCGCGGTCTCGAGGGCCGGCCCGCTCGAGTCCACCGCGACGGCATGCGACGCCCCCGCCAGCAGCGCCCGGAGGCCGAAGCCGCCGGTGCCGGCGTACAGGTCGAGCACGCGGGCGCCGGCGGCCGCGGACGCCACGAGCCGCCGGTTCTCGCGTTGATCGACGTAGTGACCCGTCTTCTGGCCGCGGCGCAGGTCCACCGCGAGGCGGAGCCCCTCCTCCACGATCTCCACCCGGTCGGGCGCGGGGTCACCGGCCGCGAAGGCGACCTCGTCGGGCGCGATGCCCTCCTCCTCCTCCTTCCCGCCTGCACGCGCCACCAGCGAGCGGGCGCCGCTGGCGGCGAGGAGGGTGCTCGCCAGAACGGCCCGGCGGGCGAGGAGCGGCCGCGTGGCGAGCTGGGCGACGAGCACGGGCCCGAACCGGTCCACCACGAGCCCCGGCAGGCCGTCGCCCTCGGCATGGACGAGGCGGTAGGCGTCGGTTCGCGCGGGGTCGATGAAGAGCCGCCGTCGGAGCGCGACCGCCGCCTGGAGCCGGGTCGCGAGCACGTCGGCCTCGGCCGGCCCCTCCTCGCCCCGATCGACGATCCGCACGCGGATCGTGCTGGTCGGAGAGAGCCAGCCGCGGCCGATGACCTTGCCCCTCGAGTCCGCCACCGTGACCCAGTCGTCGGTGCCCTCGTCGATGCGCTCGATGCTGTCCGCGTACACCCAGGGATGCCCCATCCACAGGGGTTTGCTCGAGCCGGCCCGCAGCGTCACCGTGCGCATGGGGGGCGAGGATGCCCGCGCGAAGGAGGCGCCCGCCAAGGAATCCCGCCCTGCGCTACCTCCCGGCCGACCCGCCGGGCACGGGGGGCGCGGCCGGGGGCGGGGCGGGGCGATGGCCCAGCGACGCCAGCCAGCGCGCCTCGGCATCCCCGGCCGACATCCCGAGGATGCGCTCGAAGTCGCCGGTCGCGCCGTCGCCGTCCATCACGCGAGACAGCAGGGCGAGGGTCGGCGCGCGCCGCACGCCCCCGTCGCCGTCGAGCAGCCAGCGCATGAACGAGGCGGTCTGGTCGTAGTGGCGGCCCACGAAGGCGTCCTGGCCGAGCGCGAACAGCGTCGCGAGCGGCACGGCTTCGCCCCATGCGAGCCGTCGCTCGAACCGTGCGAACCGCTCGTGGCCGGCCCGCGCCCCCGCCGGGTCGCCGAGGCCCTCGGCGTACAGCGCGGAGCCCTCCCAGATCCAGAAGTGGGGTCGCAGGAACATCCGGGCCCTCCCCGCCTCGGGGCGCCCGAGGTCGAGGATCGCGTGCGTCAGCTCGTGCCGGAGGTCGGCGACGACCCCCA
>CAZJJQ010000080.1:0-10568 GCA_964546345.1 uncultured Planctomycetales bacterium | reverse complement strand
CGGGGCATGCCGTGGTCGATCCAGGAGATCACGCGGGCGAGGTCCACCGGGGACAGGGGCTTCGCGTTCTTCGGCATGCGCGGGATGTTCACGCGCCGCGTGCCGCCGCCGGGCAACGTGACGAGCACGTCCTTGCCGTCGCGCAGGCCCTTGACGAGGTTCGTCTCGGAGCCGGAGATCCCCGCCGCAGGGTCGAGGTTGAGCAGGCGGATCCGTCCGGCCTCGGGAGCCTTCTTGTCGAGGGGGAACTCGAACTTGACGAACTCCTCGTAGGGCAGGTCCCAGAAGTTCTGGTGGGCCGCGTTCGGGGCGCGCTCTCCGAGGGAGCCGAGGATGCGCTGCACGTCGGGGTAGGCGATCCGACCGACCTCGGACCGGGGGCAGAGCTCGCCCTCGCGCCCGCCGAGCCCGGGGTCGCAGCCGATCTGCATGGGGGTCGTGGCATAGTCGAACACGAGGCGCCAGGCGACGGTCTCGCTGCCGTCGGGGTTGCAGTAGCACTGCTCGTTGAGCTCGGGGGTCTCGGGGCGCGGCATCCGCTTGCAGCGCTCGAGGGCGTACATCCGGATGAACTGCCCGACCGCCAGCTGGCTCTTCGAGCCGTTCAGGGGCGCGACCTCGAGCTTCACCGTGCCGTGGGCGTAGAGGAGCTTCCCTCCCTCGAACAGGTGGTACGCCGTGTCCTCGAGCGAGAGGCTGTTCACGTTCTTGATGGACTCGAGCCACGTGCGCAGCGTGTCCAGCACCGCCTTCTTCGTGGAGACGTCGATGCTCTCCGCGCCGGGACGCACGAGGCGCGTGCGCTCGTCGTCGGAGTAGAGCTGCCAGACCGCCTCGACGTCCTTGCGCTGGAGGGCCGACCGGTAGGCGTCCTCGAACGCGCGCAGGTCCGCCGGGAAGCGCTTGGCCTCGGGGACGATCAGCGGGGCCTGGTTGCCGAAGTGGCTGCGGATGTAGTTGAGGACCGCCACGAACTCGAGGTTGCTGAGCTTCGGGGGGCCGAAGGGCAGCATCTTCATGCGGGGGCGGGCCGGGGCGCCGCCCGCCGTCGAGTCCTCGGGCAGCGGGCCCGCGGCGACGTAGGACACCAGCTCGATCGGATCCACGTCGAGGACGCGGTCGTTGTCCTTGAGCACCGCGGGCCCGAGGCCGGGGGCGCCGAGGCCGTCCTCCTGGTGGCACTTCGCGCAGGTGTCGAGGTAGACGCGCTGCCCCGTGCCCTCGGAGGCTCGCGCCGAGCCCGCGACGGCGGGCCGCGGGTGCGGGTTGAGCACGTAGAACATCGTCCACGCGACGATGGCGAGGAAGATGAGCCACGCCCACGTGGGGATGGGCTGCGGGGTCTCGGCCCGGGAGGGCTCGAAGTCCACCTCCGTGTTCCCCGCGTACGCGTTGATGATGACGCCGACCTGCCCGGCGATCTCCTGGCCCGGGTTGAGGCCCGACACCGTGATCGCCACGCCGTTGCGGACGTTGAACGGGACCTCCCGGACCGACTCGCCCGCGAGGCCGTTGTGGGCCTCGATGCGCAGACGGTGGGCGCCGTCGGCGAGGTGCAGGGTCGAGAACTGGAACCGGAGGGGCGGACGCGCCGTCTTGAACGGCTCCTTGTCGTCGTCGAGGTAGAGGCGGATGACGTCCGTCGGTTCGGTCATGGCGGGAGTCCCGGAGGGCGGGGCGTGCGGAAGGCTGCGAGCCTACCGACGCGTCGGGGGGGAGTCGGGGGGAGGGAGCCGGGGGGAGGAGGTCGGGGGCGGCGGGGGCGGAGCAGGGGGGGCGGGAGCGTCGGCCGCGGACGCCGCCCCGGGGCCGGCCCCGAGCGCGCGATCCTCGGCGTCGAGGATCGAACGTTTGACGTGCTCGGCCGCCTCCTCCCCCGGGCGGAACGTGTGCCGGACGGCGAGCCAGATCACCCACAGGCTGATCACGCCGCCGACGGCCACGATGGCCCACTCGAGGGCGCCCCACTCGGTCCAGAGGCCGTGGCCGTGGGACGCGAGCGGCGCGGCGGGGAGGAAGGGCCCCGTCACGGGTTCTTGGCGCGACCTTCGGGCCGGAGGGAGATCAGGTACTCGACGAGGGCCACGGCATCGCGCGTCGCCCAGACCTCGGCGTTGGTGCCCAGGGCGCGGCGCATCGCCTCGGTGAGCTGGACCTTGCGCTCGCCCGCCGCCGGGTCGCCCACGTCCTTGAAGTACCACTTGTAGGCCGGCATCACGCTGCTCGGGACCACCATGCGGGGGTCGTAGAGGTGGGCGAGGTGCCACGTGAAGGAGGGCATCCGCTCGCCGATGTTCGCGAGGTCCGGGCCCGTCCGCTCGCTCCCGAGGAACGGGGGCTCGTCGAACGCGTAGTCGTCGGGGACGGACGCCGCGCCGTAGCGGGCGTCCTGCCCGAGCACCTGGCCCCGTCCCCCCGGGAGGAGCGGGAGGCGCGTGTCCATGCGGACCTGCTGGCTATGGCAGGTGGGGCAGCCCTCGGCGTTGTAGAGCTCCCGGCCGCGTCGGACGTCCGGGGAGAGCTCGCGGGTCTCGGCGGGCCGCAGGGGGATCGCGGGGACCACGGCGATCAGCAGCGTGAGCCCGAAGAAGATCGCCACGGGGACGATCGCCAGGAGCCGATGGTTCGTGTGGAAGGAGATCATGCCTGCTCCGGCGCCGGGGGCTGCATCAGGTCCACGAACGCTCCGGGCCTCATGGTCCACAGGTTGATCGCGAAGACCACGTGGCCGAGGAGCATGAACGAGCCGCCGACGCTCCTCCAGACCCAGTACGGCGCCATGCGCCGGACCGTCTCGATGAAGGAGGTCCCCTCGATCCAGCCCATGCCCTTCTGGTGCCCGCCGATGCAGAGGGCGAAGAACATCATCATGAGGCCGATGAACGAGAGCCAGAAGTGCACGGAGACGAGCTCGACCCGCGGCTCCTTGCCCGTGATGCGCGGCAGGAGGCCGTAGATCGAGCCCCAGGCCAGGAACGAGACGAACCCGACCATCGCCAGGTGGCTGTGGCCCACCGTGTAGTCGGTGAAGTGCCAGGCCTCGTTCGCGGCCTTGAACGACTCGGCCGTGCCCTGCGCCGAGGCGAGGCCGTAGGCCACCGCGCCGACGAGGAGGAACGGCAGCGAGTACGACGTGCGGATCGCCGAGCGCTCGCCGCGCATGGTGAGCAGGAAGTTCCCCGTGCTGGCCCACACGGGGACCATCATGGCCGTCGAGAAGATGATGGCCGTCGTCTGCAGCCACACCGGCAGGGGGCTGAAGATGTAGTGGTGGGTGCCGATCAACGTGTAGAAGACGATGTGGGTCCAGAACCCCAGGACTCCCAGCGCGTAGGAGTAGATGGGCTTGTTCAGGAGCTTCGGCAGCGTGTAGTAGGTGGCGCCCACGGCGAGGGGCGTGAACCACATCCCGACCGCGTTGTGCATGTACCAGCCCTGGACCACCGGCTGCGCGAGGCCGCGGTTGAACCAGGGGATGTACCCGATCACCACGATCACGGCGACGGCGAAGGTGGCCAGCAGGAAGAACCAGTTGCTGATGTAGATCTGGCTCACCCGGCGCGCGGCGATCGTCTTGTAGAAGTTCCAGCCCAGCAGGAGCACGCCGGCCGCCATGAGCGGGATCGCCGGGATCGGGAGCGACCCCATCCGGAGGAACAGGGGCATCTCGCGATACTCCATGTTCCCGTTGTTCTGGCCGAGCAGGAGGCCGAGGCACCCGAGGGCGAGGCCCGTGTTCCAGAGCCACAGGGACGCGCGGCCCGCGCCGAGGCTGAACAGGGTGGTCCGGCACGAGCGGGGGACCACGTAGAGCGCGATCCCGAGCAGGCCGAGCGACGCCCACCCGAACATGACGAGGCTCGTGTGCACGGGGCGCACGCGGCCGAAGGACAGCCAGGGCACCTCGGCGAGCTCGGGGTAGTTGAAGCGGAAGGCGTCGAGCAGGCCCGCCATGCTCCCGAGGAGGAGCCAGACCACCGCCGACAGCAGGTAGCGGTGCACCAGGCGGGCGAACCGCGGGTCGATGCCCGCGGCTGCCACGAAGACCGGGATGCCGACCGGGATCTTCACGGGGGAGTGCCCCTTTGAGCGGCCGCGACCGGGTCGGTCGTACGCCGGACCGGCGGACGACGCCGGGGCGACCCGCGGCGGGGAGCCGCACCTGGCGTGGGCGGAACCTTAGCAGCCTTCGGGGACGGGTCCAAGGGCCGGGAGCCTCCGGGAAGCCAGGTCCCAGGGGGCCGCGCGGTACGGGCGGAAGTTGGCGAGGCGGAAGGAGTTAGGGCCGTCAGGCCTGGCCCGGTTCCACAACGCCTGCGTTTTTCGTTGATTTTGAGAATCATTGTCATTTTCATTGAGACTCGCCCAGAAGGCGACGGGAGGTCCCATGACGCGGATCCGGACGGTGGGTGCGGTAGCGGCGGCGGTGTTGCTCTCCCTCGGGGCGGGTGCCCCCCCGGTAGAGGCGGGCGAAGGGGCGGACGAGGAGCGCCTCCGCCGGCTCGAGGACCTCGTGCGCCGCCAGGCGAGCGACCTGGAGCGGCTTCGAGGGGAGATCGCCACGGAGCGGGCGTCGCGGTCGCCCGACACGCTGACCTCGGACGAGATCGACCGGGCGGTGGGGGCGTACCTGGCCGCCACCGGCGCCGGGGCCGTCCCGGTGCTGGCGCCCCCCCCGGCGTCGGGAGGCGTGCGGATCGGCGGCTACCTCCACGCCGTCTACCTCGCCCCCTCCGACGAGCACTCCCACTTCGATCTGCACCGGCTGATCCTCTCCGGCGACGCGGAGATCTCGAGGGGCATCGACTTCTCGTTCGAGATCGAGTTCGAGCACGGCGGCATCAGCGACGAGGTGCCGGGGGAGATCGTCATCGAGAAGGCGGAGGTGGCCTTCCGGCTGTCCGATGCGTTCACCCCGCTCGTGGGGGCGATCCTCGTGCCGTTCGGCCGCTACAACCTCCACCACGACGACCCGATGAACGACTTCACCGAGCGGCCGTTCACCGGGCGCTTCCTGATGCCCACCGGGTTCGGCCAGCCCGGGATCGGGGTGGAGGGGGCGGCGCCGTTCGGGGGGGGGCACGTCTTCGCCTACAAGGCGGCGCTGACCAACGGCTATCGGGACGACTTCACCGCGGACGAGGGCGTCCGTGAGGCGAGGCAGCCCTGGGACGAGGACGAGAACGAAGGCAAGCAGGCCTGGGCGCGCGCCGCCGCCACCTGGAGGACCTGCTTCTTCGACACGCTCGAGACCGGCGTCTCCGGCACCTGGGCGAAGTACGACGCAGAGGATCGCAACGACCTCTTCGGCTGGGGCTTCGACCTGCTCGCGCGCAAGGGCCCCTTCGAGCTCTCCGGCGAGGTCCTCGGCTACTCCTACGAGCGCGACCCGGCCGACCCGGCGGGTTCGATCACGGGCCAATGGGGCGCCTACGCGCAGCTCGCCTACCACTTCTTCCCCGGCTTCTGGCGCTGCGCGCGGCCCCACGCCCTCCTCTCGGACACCTCCCTGTTCACCCTCGCCGTGCGGGGACAGCACATGGACCTCGACGACCACGTGAAGGGCGCGACCTTCGAGGACGACCTGACGGCGTGGACGGTCGGGCTCAACTACCGCGTCACCGAACGCACCGTGTTCCGCGTGGACTACAGCTGGTTCCTGCCCGAGCTCGGCCCGGAGCGGACGCTCTTCGCCGCCTCCTTCTCCACCTACTTCTAGGCCTCGCGGAGCTCCCCCCGTGCCCCCCTCCTTCCTCACCCCCTTCCGTGCCGCCGCCGTCCCCGTCCTCGCCATGGGCCTCTCCGCGCTCGCCGCCTGTGCCTGGTCGGTGCCCGCCGACCCCGGGCGCAACGCGCTCGAGCGCTCCCACGACCCGGGCGCCGGCCTCCTCGTCGCCTCGTCCGACGCGTCCGCACGCTCGGGGCCCGCGCGCGCGATCGGCGGCGCCGCGAGCGACGACGGCGCCCGTGTCCTCTACCTCTCGAAGTGCGGGCAATGCCATGCGCCGTGGCCCACGACCCACGCGAGCGCGGCGCAGTGGCCCGGCTTCGTGGCGAAGTACGGTCCGCGCGCCGGGCTGTTCGGCGCCGACCGGGACCGGGTCCTGCGGTGGCTCCAGGCGAATTCCCGATGATCGCGCGAGGGGCCCGGGGGCCGCGTCCGGCGTCCACGGCGGGGAGCGGCCCCGCATCCCTGCTCCTCGGGTGCCTCGCCCTGCTCGGGGCCGCGGCCTGCGGGAACGGAGGTGCGTCGGAGCTCCCCGACACCGCGGAGACCGTGATCGGCGAGCGGCTGTTCCGCGAGACGCGCTTCAGCCAGTTCCACGCGGCGCAGGTGGCGGCGCTGCGGCGCACGGTGAACGACCCGTTCCGGCCCGGCGACGACGTGGTCTCGACCACGGAGACCCTCGGCGACCCGCTGCCCGGGCCGTATGCGGGCCGCGCCATGAACTGCGCGGCCTGCCATCTCGTGGACGAGCAGCGCGGCGAGCCGGCGGGCGGCACCCGCACCTACGGCGACTTCGCCCGCCGCAGCCCGGTGCCCGCGCGGGCGGACGGGCGGACGGTCACCCCGCGCAACTCTCCCCCGCTCGTCGCCTCGGCGCTCCCCCGGGACGGCGCCGAGCTCTTCCACTTCGACGCCGAGTTCGCCTCGCTCGAGGACCTGGTGGCGGCCACGTTCACCGGGCGCAACTTCGGGTGGCTGCCGGGCGAGCGCGCGCTCGCGATCGCGCACGTCGCGCGCGTGATCCGCGAGGACGACGGGAGCGACGCCAACGCCGCCGACCACGACGGCCGCCCGTACGCGGTCACCCTCCGCGCTCCCGCGAACCTCCTGCCGCCGGAGCTCCTGCTGCGGCCCGCGTTCCGCCTCGACGTCGAGACGGCCACCGACGCCGAGGTCTTCGACGCCGTGGTGCGGATCGTGGCGCAGTACGTGCGCGAGCTCCGGTTCGCGGAGGACCCGGGCACCGGCCGCAACGTCGGCTCCGCCTACGATCGTTTTCTCGCGCTCAACGGGCTGCCCGCGGCACCCGACCCGCTCGAGCCGCCCCTGGCGTACGCACGGCGGCTGCGCACCGCGCTCGGCACCCTCGCCTCTCCGCGCTTCCTGGGGGCCCGTGACGGGCGGCTCGCCCTTCACCCTCACCCCTTCGGGTTTGGCCCGCTCGAGCTGCGCGGCCTCGGCGTCTTCCTCGCGGAGCCGGTCTCGCTGCCGCTCGCGCCCGGTGAGGTCCACGCCGGGGGCGTGGGCAGCTGCGTCCGGTGCCACGTTCCTCCCGCGTTCACCGACTTCCGGCTCCACAACGTCGGCTTCGCGCAGGAGGAGTACGACGCGGTGCACGGTGACGGCGCGTTCGCCTCGCTGCCCGTGCCCGGCCTCGCCGCGCGCAACGCGGCGTTCGAGACGTTCCTGCCCGCCACGGAGGTCCATCCGCTCGGGGAAGGGCCGTTCCTCGACGTGCCGCGGGCCGGCGACCCGATGCGGACGGACCTCGGCCTGTGGAACGTGTTCGGCAATCCCGACGTGCCCGGTCCCCAGGCCGCCCTGCGCACGCTCCTCCTCGGCCAGCTCGGGCTCCCGCCCGCGACGACCGACGCCGAGCTCCTGCCCCGCACCCTCGCGTGGTTCAAGACCCCCTCCCTGCGCGATCTCGGCCAGAGCGCCCCGTACGCGCACACCGGGCGCTTCGACGCGATCGAGGACGTGCTGCGCCACTACCGCCGCACCTCCGGCCTCGCACGCGCGGGGCTCGTCCGCAACTCGGCGCCCGAGCTCGAGGGCATCGCCCTCACCGACGACGACGCGGAGGCCCTCGCGGCGTTCCTCCGTGCCCTCGACGAGGACTACGAGTGAGGACGGAGGAGGGGGCGAGGGGGGCGTCCATGGGGTCGAGCGCCCTGGGGGCGGCCCGGGCCCCGGGGCCGGGGGGGGGCGCTCCCAAGGAGCAGGGCCGCCGCGGTCGGCTCCGCAGGGATCGGGTCCGCGCCTGCGACCCGCGACGGAGCCTCCGGTGCCCCCGGCCGGTCCGTGATTTCGGCGGTGGGGGCCTCCCCGGGTCCGTAGTCTGACGTCGTCATACGGGAGCCACGACGTGACCCAGGCGGCGCTCCGAGTGCGGCAGCTCTTGAAGCGGTTCCCCGATCCCGAGGGCGGCGCGCCCCTCGAGATCGGGCTCGCGTCCCTCGACGTCGCCGCGGGGGAGGCGGTCGCGCTCGCCGGCGAGAGCGGCACCGGGAAGACGACCCTGCTCCACCTGATCGCGGGCATCCAACGCGCGGACGGGGGCACGGTCGAGATCGCGGGCGAGCCCATGACGGGGCGCTCCGAGGCCGCCCGGGACCGCCTCCGCGCGAAGCACGTCGGCTACGTCTTCCAGACCTTCAACCTCCTGCCCACGCTCACGGCGCTCGAGAACGTCGAGCTCGGCATGACCTTCCGGCCCCGGGCCGGGGTCAAGCCTCGCGAGGCGGCGAAGCGGGCCCTCGAGCGCGTCGGGCTCGGCGCACGGCTCCAGCACCGGCCCGACCAGCTGTCCACGGGCCAGCAGCAGCGCGTCGCGATCGCGCGCGCGCTCGCGGGGCACCCGGCCCTCGTCCTCGCCGACGAGCCGACCTCCAACCTCGACCGCGCGGCGGGCGAGGCCTGCCTCACCCTCCTCCGCGAGTTCGCGAAGGAGACGGGGGCGGCGCTCCTCGTGGTCAGCCACGACGCCGAGGTGCTGGCCCGGTTCCCCCGGGTGGTGCGGCTCGAGGCCGCCGCGGGAGCCCGCGCATGACCGTCGTCGGCCTCGCCTGGCGCAGCCTCCGCCACCGCCTCCTCTCCACGGCGCTGACCGTGGTCGGCATCGCGCTCGCGACCGCGCTCGTGGCATTCGTCTTCCGCGTGCGCGACGCCGGCAAGCGCGCCTTCGACGACGCCGCCGTGGGCTACGACGTCGTGATCGGCGGCATCCAGACCTCGGCGCTCACCTCCGTGCTCTCGACGGTCTTCCACGTGGACCAGCCGATCGACACGGTGCCCATCGAGGCGCTCGTGGACCTGCGCGCCGACAAGCGCGTGAAGTACGCCGTGCCCTACGCCGTGGGCGACACGTACCGCGGCTTCCGCGTGGTCGGGACCACCCCCGACCTGTTCGACGCCATCACCGACGCGGAGCGCACCCCGCTGCGGCAGCGCATCGGCAAGGGGGGGCGCGTCCTCGGCGGCGGCGCCGAGTTCGAGGCGGTGATCGGCTCGCTCGTCGCCGCGAGGACCGGCCTCTCGCTCGGCGCCACCTTCACGGTGAGCCACGGCCTCGAGGAGGGCGGGCACCACCACGACGAGCAGTGGACCGTCGTCGGCGTCCTCGAGCCCACGGGCACGCCGAACGATCGGGCGCTCTTCATCACGCTCGAGTCGTTCTTCCACGTGAAGGGGCACGAGGGGCCGAAGCGCCCGTCGTCGCCGGGGTCCCCCGCGGGCATGGACGCCGGCGGGATGGACGCCGACCACGACCATGATCACGATCACGACCACGACCACGACGAGGGCATGGACGCGGGGATGGAGGCCGGCATGGACCCGGGTGCGGACCCGGGCATGGACGCGGGGATGGGGGGGGCGCCGGGGGCCGGGGGTGCCGAGGAGCACCACGACGACGAGGAGACGAAGGCCTGGGCGATCTCGTCCATCGTCGTCCGTCTCACGTCGCCCGCCTTCAAGTACCAGTTCGTGGCCGACATGAACGCCCGGAGGGACCTCAAGGCCGCGCTCCCCTCCACCGAGATCGCCCGCCTCTTCAAGACGGTGGACATGGTGGACCTGCTCCTGCGCGCCATCGCGGGGCTCGTGGTCCTCGTCTCGGCGCTCGGCATCCTGGTGGGGCTCTACAACACGATGGACGGCCGGCGCCGCGAGATCGCGATCCTGCGTTCGCTCGGCGCGCGCCCCGGCCACGTCTTCTCCGTCGTCGTCCTCGAGGCCGTGCTCCTCTGCGTGCTCGGGGGGATCACCGGCATCGCGCTCGGCCACGCGGGCGTCGCGGTCGCGTCGCCCCTCCTCCTCGAGAAGATCGGCGTCCGCGTCGGGCCCGCGCTGGGCGGCTTCGACGCGCTGCTGCTCGCGGGCCTGGCCGTGATCGGCGCGCTGGCGGGCCTCCTGCCCGCCTGGAAGGCCCTGCGCACCCCCGTGGCGAAGAACCTGCACCCCATCGACTGAGGGACTGTGAAGGAATCTCCGTCGGGACGTACGGGCTCGCGTTCGGGGCTCGTGCCGCGCGTTCGGCGATGTCTTCCCCTCCACGGACGCTGCGGCGGGCCGGAGCGTCCCCGCGGAGCGTTCCCCCGCCGGTACGATCTCCTCTCCCGAACGAGACGGCTCGCCGTCCCCCGAGCCCTCCTGGAGCCCCCATGAAGTCGTCGAAGTCGAGCCCCTCCGCCGCCGCGACCGTGGACCCCCGCCTCGAGGAGGCGCTCAAGCGCCTGCACTCCGAGGAGCTGTCGGGGGTCGTGCGGTACCTCCACTACGCGCACATGATCTTCGGCGCGAACCGCATCCCGATCGTCGAGTGGCTGCGGGCCCAGGC
>CAZJJQ010000079.1:8746-10580 GCA_964546345.1 uncultured Planctomycetales bacterium | reverse complement strand
CGCGGCGCCGCCCGCTCCGCCGCCTGCCCCGGCGTCCGCCCTCGCGCGCTGATCCGCCCGTAAGACCTCCCCACGCGCCCCACTGCCCGGGGCGCGCACGACCCCGCGCGCTCGACGGCGCCGCGCGCGAGGGCCGAGATCCCACCGCGCTGCACGCCCCTCCCGGCGACACGGAGACGTCCAATGCCCCCTTCTCGATTCCTCCCGTTCCTGCACCTCGTCACGACGCGCGGGCCCCTCGCGCACCGCCCTCTCCACAACGCCCCCGCGGGCGGTGGAAGCGGCAAGAGCAACCCCGCGGGCGGTGGGGGCGGCAAGAGCAACCCCGCGGGCGACGGCGACGGGGACGGGGACGACGACGACCTCGAAGCGCGCATCACGCGCGTGCTCGACGCGAAGCTGAACCCGGCGATCACGGCCCACCTCAAGCGCTTCGGCGAGAAGATCGAGAAGACGCTGGCCGAGCAGGTCGCGAAGCTCGCGCCCCCGAAGCCCGAGGACAAGCCCGAGGACAAGCCTGCGGACAAGCCCGCGGGCGGGACGAAGGCCGACCCCGAGGTGGTGAAGCTCCGCGAGCAGGTCGACAAGCTCACGCGCTCGCACGCGGAGAGCGAGGCGCGCGCCAAGGCCGCCGAGCAGAAGGCCGCACGCGACACCGTCCACGCGCAGCTCAAAGAGTCGCTCGCGGCGAAGGGCGTTCAGGGCGCACGGGCCCGCGCGGTGATCGCCGACCTCGAACAGTCGGGCTCCCTGCGCTTCGACGAGGAGTCGGGGCAGTACACGCTCTCGGTGAAGCGCGCGCGGGCCAAGGGCGCCAAGGCCGAGGAGCTCGTCTACGACGACCTCGTCGCGGGCCTCGACGACTGGGCCAAGACCCCCGACGCCGCCGAGTTCCTGCCGCCGCCCGGCCCCGCCCCGAAGACGCGCCCCGGCCTTCCCGCCGCGCGCCCCGCGCCCCGCACGCAGGAGACGCCCGCCCCGCGCACCGAGCAGGGCTGGAGCGTGACGCGCCCGGCGTCCGCGCAGGGCCCCGCGCTCGGCGGGCTCAACGTCACCGAGTCGGACGTCTTCGGCGACTGACCTTCGACCCCCCGAACGTTTCGCGGGGGTCGCCACCTGTCCGCGCGGGGTTTCCGCGCGGCGCGCACCCATCACGAGGGAATGACCCATGGCTGACACCCCGCAAACGTTTGCGGCCATCACGGCCGCGCTCGCGCAGAGGTACCGCAACGAGATCCGGCGCCAGATCAACCGCCGCTCGGTGCTCCTGCGCATCCTCCCCATCCGCCCCAACGAGACCGGCAAGAACGTCGCCTTCGACGTCGAGGCCGACGGCATGGTCGCGGAGAACTTCACCGACGGCGCCGACGTGGCGAACTTCGGCTCGGACGCGATCGCCCCGGCGAGTCTGAACTTCGGCCTCCTCCGGGCGAACTTCCGCGTCACCGACCAGGCGCGCGCCGCGGCCCGCCGCACGGGCAACCCCGACGGCGCGGTGCAGCTCCTGATGCGCAACGCCACCAACGCGGTGACGAAGCTGTCGAGCACGATCAACGGCCAGCTCTACACGGGCACCGGCTCCGGCGGGCAGCTCACGGGGCTCAAGCAGGTGGCGTTCAGGGACGACAACACCTACGCCGGGATCGACCGCACGGTGAGCGACAACGCCTACTGGCGCTCGAACGTCGTGGACGCGGGCGGCGGGGCGCTCACCCTCGCGCGCGTCCGCAACGCCGTCGGCGACACGATCTACACCGCGTCGGGCGAGCAGCCGACGATCGGCATGTGCCCGCCCGCCGTCTTCAACTACGTCGGCGGGCTCTACGACTCGAAC
>CAZJJQ010000079.1:4838-8646 GCA_964546345.1 uncultured Planctomycetales bacterium | reverse complement strand
CGGAGAAATCCCGTCATGGCTTCTGTCGTTCGCAAGTTCAACCCGCTCGTCGCGCTCGTCGCGACGTTCATCGCCCAGCTCAAGGCCGAGCTCCCCGGGCCCCAGCGCGGCGAGTGTCACCTCGTCCGCGTCCCGGCGGGCGCCGCGGCCCTCAAGAGCGGCGTCGCCAAGGCCGACTCGCAGCCCGCGACGCCGAGCGCGCAGCCCGCCTACCCCTCGGCCGTCTCGGTCACCACCTCGGGCTGGACGTCCACGGCCACGGTCGCCGTCACGATCACGGGGCGCGTGCGCGGCGTGGACGGCGTGACCGAGACGCTCACGGTTCCGACGGGCGGCACCACGCAGGTCGGGAGCGTGCCGTTCGAGACGATCTCGGGCATCACCTGGCAGACCCCCGCGGGCTGGTCGTCGGGCACCTTCTCGGTCGTCACGAACACCAAGCTCGGCCTGCCCCTGCCGCCGACGTTCAGCCTCCTCACCGTGTCGAAGGTCACGGTGTGGGACGAGACAGCCACGCCCCCCGTCCCGGCCAACGACTCGGCGCCGACGGTCGATGCGACGAACGGCACCTTCATCCCGGGCACCGCGGCCGACGCCGCGCACAGCTACCGCGTGGTGTTCAACTACGTCCCGGGGAGCCGCGCCCTCGTGCATCTCGATGCCGACGAGCGCACGGTCTCGACGGCCGACGCGTCGAGCCTGGACACCTCCATCGAGCTCGCCAGGGCCCTCGTCGAGCGCTACGCGGCGCACCGCACCGACACGCTGCACCACAAGGCCGCCGACTCGACCAACACCGTCGCGACCGCGAAGGCGTCGATCGTCGACCTCGCCTCGGTCATCACTGCCGCCAACCAGCTCAAGGTCGCGCTGAACGCGCACGCGAGCCAGTCCGGCGTGCACGTCGTGAACGACGCCTCCCTGTCGATCGCGACGACGGACGCTTCCGACCAGGGCACGGCGAACACGCTCCTCAACGCGATCAAGACCGCGATGAACGCGCACTTCGCCCGCGCCTACGCCACGACGAGCTGGCGGGCGATCGAGTTCTAGACCTCCCCTCTCCGTTCGGGAGGGCGGCACCGTTTCGTTCCCGCCTCTGCCGCCCTCTCTCCCCGCGCGAGCTCAAGAGTGAGCTCTGCCCCCACTGGCACGCCGTGCGATCCGGCTCTCGCGCGCCCCCGCTGGTTTCCCGCTCCCCCACCCCTATCCCACGGAGACGTTTCATGCCGCAGTTTCACAACCCCACCGACAACGCGCTCACGTTCGAGATCGCCGAGACCGAGTACGCGGTCCCCGCGCAGGGCGAGGTCGAGATCCCCGAGAAGTACGCCTACCTCGTGAAGGCGCGCGACATGGTGCTCCGGCCGGGTCCGCACCCCAAGGGCTCCGCCCCCGCCGCCGACGTGCGCGAGGCGATCCCCGCGGACGTCGAGCAGCTCCTCCACTCGCCGCGCATCCCCGCGCGTGCCCGCGACCCGTTCCGCGCCGATTGGCGCAAGGCATCGCCCCGCGAGCGCGTCGTGCTCCGGCGCGAGCTCGCGCTCCGCGCCGAGGGCCGCGGCACGGGCCGGGACGAGGACGTGGACGACGTCGAGCCCGTGCCCGCCGAGGCCGCGCCTACCGACCCGGCCGAGGCCGCGGTGAACGAGCAGCTCGGCGACGCGCTGGAGAAGGTCGGTCGCGGCCGGAAGCGGAACGAGCGCTAAGTCGTGACCGTCTCCCTCACCGAAGCGCAGCGCCAGAAGGTGCGCCTCTACCTCGGCTACGGCCGAGGCCGCGACATTCACCCGCGCCTGGAGTCGCGGTTCGAGGGGTTCCTCACGACCGAGGAAGGCGACGAGATCACCGACGTGCTCACCAAGCTCGCCGCGATCGAGACGCAGATCGCGAGCGCCTCCCCGGTGTCGTCGAGCAACACCGCGACCGCGAACATCAAGGCCGTCGTCGGCGAGGTGGAGTTCTTCGGCGCAGAGAACAACGCCGCGGCCCTGGAGCTCATCTACAGCCGCGGTCGACGCCTGATCCAGCGGCTCTGTATCCTGTTCGAGGTCGATCCCTTGAACGACTACTTCGGCGATCCGTCCGCCGACTCCATGGGCGGCCTGATCGCGCTCGGGTGACGACGTGGCGCTGCGCGACGACCTCCTGCCGCAGATCGAGCGGCTCCGGGCGATCCCCGGCCAGCTCGGCTTTCGCCCCTACACCTCCGTGCGCCTGCGCACGCGGACGTGGTCGGGCGTCGAGCCGGGCGACGGGACCGCGACCGACAGCTTCCTCGCCCTGGAGACGGGCGGGCAGCCCGCGAAGGTCCGCCAGATTTCCGCGCGCGAGGTGTCCGCGTCGGGTGGTCGGTACACCGACGCGGACTACGTCGTCGGTCCGCTCACGCCCGAGCACACCGCGAGCGGCGGCGGCACGGCGGGCTACACCCCCGCCCAGCTCGCGCCGAGCTCCAGCGCCCGCCACGTCGAGCGGCACGTCGTGCTCGTCGGGCCCGGCGAGCCGTCCTCGGAGTGGCTGATCGTCGGCGATCAGCTCGACCGCGCCCTGCGCTACACCCTCACGATCCGCCGCACTGAGAGGACGACGTGAAGCCGGGCGACGCCGCGAAGGCCATCACGCAGGGCACGCGCCGGAAGATCGGCCGCGACCGCCGCGCCATCCTCGCGACGGCCCACTTCGGCGCCGAGCTCGTCGCGCAGAACGCTCCCGTCGACCGCGGCGCGATCAAAGCGTCGGCGCACGTCGAGGACGACGGCGAGACCGTGCGCATCGTGTTCGATGCGCCGCACACGGGCATCGTCGAGCTCGGCTCCCGGCCGCACGTGCCGCCCCTCGGGCCGCTCATCGCGTGGGTGAAGCGCCACCGCGCGGCCTTCGGGATCGCCGGGAAGGGCGTGGCGCGCAACAAAGCCACGGGCCGCTTCGAAGCCTCGGCCGAGGTCGTGCGGATCGCGCGGGCCATTCAGCAGAAGATCAAGCGCGAGGGGACGAAGCCCACGTACTTCATTCGTCGGTCGATCCCTGCGATCACCGACCAGCTCAAGCGCGAGCTGGTGCGCGCCGCGGCTGAGGGCGCCGGAAAGAAGACCCGGTGATTTCTTCGAAGGCCGTTCGCAACGCCCTGGCCGCGCACCTCCGCACGCGCCTTTCGCTCGGGACCGACGCAGTGCTGCCCGACTGGCCTCCCGCGACGAAGGAACTCGCGCGCCCCGTGGCCGTCACGGTGATCGACGCGGGGCCCGTGGCCCACGACGGCGAGACCGGCGCGCCGGAGCTCGTGTCGATGACGCCGGGCGCCGGGGCGACGGCCACCGCACGCTACCGGCTCGGGTCGTTCACGATCCCGCTCGCGATCGAGCTCTGGTGTGCGACGGAGTTCGAGCGCGACCGGCGGATCGAGCAGATCCAGGCCGCGCTCAACGAAGCCCCCACCGTCTCGGGCGAGGCCGTCGCCGACGTGCTCGCGGGCCTCACGCTCACGGTCGCGGACTACTTCAACGCGCCCTGCACCTTCGACAGCGACGGGTGGCTCGCGACGCCGCAGGCCGAGGGCGTGACGCGCGAAGAGTGGCGCGCGACGTTTCCGGTCACGGCCCGGATCGACGAGCTCGTCGAGAAGACCGTCACGCGCCAGGTCGCGACCGAAGTCACCGTCACCGCCACGACTGCACCCCTTTCCTGACAGGAGTCTCGTCATGCTCGTCGTCTCGTCGATCGCCGAAGCCCTCGCGCTCCCGGGCGTCTACGCCCTGGAGGTCGATCCCCCCGCGCAGACCCCGACGCCCGGCCTCGACTGGGTCGG
>CAZJJQ010000079.1:0-4738 GCA_964546345.1 uncultured Planctomycetales bacterium | reverse complement strand
GGCTCGGACGGCGTCTCGCTCCTCGCGGACTACACCGGCACGGCGGGTCAGGGGGACGCGGGCCTCGCGCTCTACGAGGGCGACACCGACGTGACGATCGTCGGCGCCGACGACTGCGGCTCGGCGCTGCGCGTGGCCCTGAACGGCGCCCTCGTGACGCACGCCGCGGCCGAGACGCGGCTTTGCGTGCTCTGCCAGGACTCGGGCACCACGATCAGCGCGGCGATCACCGCCATGGGGACCAACGCCGCCGCGTGGCGCAGCGAGAGGGCCATCATGGCGTGGCCGTGGGTCTACATCCTCGACGAGACCGGCACGCGCCAGCTCGTCCCGCCGACGGCGTTCGTCGCGGGTGCGATGAGCAAGATGATCCGCTCGCTCGGCATTCACTGGAAGGACAAGCGCAACACCGACAGCTACAAGGGCGTGGTCGCCCTGGAGTACACGCTCGGCCGCGCGAACCTGATCCTCGCGCAGAACGCCGGGATCGCGGCGTTGACCGCCGCCGGGAGCGCGTGGGCCCCCAAGAGCGACGTGACGACCTCGCTCACGGCCGGGCAGACGAAGGTCGCGCGCCGTCGGCTCGCCGACTACGTGATGAAGCTCGTCACCGCGGGCCAGGAGCCCTACGAGGGCGGGCCCATCGACCCGGCGACGCGGTCGAGGCAGAGGGGGCAGGTCAAGGCCGCGCTCAAGCCGCTCAAGGAGGCCGGGCAGAAGGGCGAGGCCGAGATCACCGAGGCCATCGCTAACTTCTCCGTCGCGACGACGAGCTCGAACACCGACCTCCAGAACGGGATCCACAAGATCCAGGTGCGCGTGCAGTCGTTCGCGACGCAGGACGTGATCCTCTTCCTCCTCACGGTCGGCCCGACGGTCACGATCGAAGAACTCCCCGTCGCGGCGTAGCCCGCGGCCGAGCCCGACGCGTCGTCACCTGGCTCGGGCGACGCGAGGCCCCGCTTCGTCCCCTTCCACCCCCTGACACCCCGAGGTTCCCATGGCCGCCGAGCGCGTCATCATCGGAAAGAACTGCCAGATCAAGATCATCTACGACAACGTCCCGCAGACCTTCCGGATCGAGGCGTTCAACGAAAGCGACGAGGCCGAGCTGCGCATGAGGGACTTCCTCGGCCAGGACACGCCCGAGCCGGACTACATCGAGAAGGGCTTCACGGGCGACGGGATGGTGCTCGACGCGGGCGTGCGGCTCGACCGGATCGCCGAAGACATGAAGCGGCGCCGCCGCGCCAACCTCCCCCCGGCCGACCTCCAGATCACCCTCACGAAGGTCTACCGCGACGGCGCCACGCTCCCGACGACCATGACGTTCACGGGCGTCGTGATGACGGTCGGAACGCAGATCGGGTCGCGCACCGACGACGTGAAGCGCCCGCTCAAGTGGGGCGCGAGCGACCGCGAGTTCTCCGAGTAGCACACCCCGCGGGACGTTCGCCGGACGTTCACGAGACGCCCGGCGGACGTTCGCGAGACGTTCACCCTGTCCCCTTTCTGACACGAGGTCTCGACCATGCCGCATGTTCATCAGGCCCAGCTCCGTGACGGTCGCTGGGTCCGTCTCCGCGAGCTCACGAGCGATCAGCAGGCCCAAGCCTACGAGGCCGCGAGCGAGCGGTCGCCCTCGGGCGCGCTCCTGCCGAACCCGAACCCCGTCCGCCTCGACACCGAAGCCTTCAAGCTCGCGCTCGTCGCCGTGAGCGTGAAGAAGCCCCTCTGGCAGACGGACAAGGACGGAAAGCCCATCCCGCGGCTCGACGCGAAGGGCAAGCCCTTGAAGAGTGCCACGGGCAAGCCGCTCTACGAGCGCACGGACCCGGCCACCTTCGACAAGGGCGACTGGCGCGAGCTCACCTACGGGGCGCTGGAGACGGAGTTCGACAAGCTCTTCGACGCGCGCGACCGGAGCCTGATTTCGAAGCTCTACGCGACGGCGCACAACCCGCCGCCGGAGGACTCCGATTTTTTCGACAGCATCCAGTCGGTCAGCGTGACCGACTGATCGTCTGGCTCGGCCGCTACGGCGGCCAGTCGTGGGAGATGCTCGACCGCTACCCCACGCAGAAGCTCCTCCGCCGCGCGCGCGCCCTGGAGATCCTCCTCGGCGAGGAGGAAGAAGCGTCGCGCATGACCCCCACCGGCCGCCCCTAACGGAGTCCCCGTGACCGTCGTCCAGACCTACGCCGTCGACGTGGTGTTCAACGGCCGCGACCAGGGCGCGACCGCGATGAGCGACCGCGTCGGGGCGTCGCTCCAGGGGCTCCAGGGGCGCCTCGACGGCGCCGCGTCGATGCTCGAGCGCGTCGGCGTCGCCGCCGCGGCGCTCGGCGCGGGCGCGGCCCTGGCGGGCATCCGCGCGGTCACGCAGGGGCTCTACGGGCTGCACACGCAGGCCGAGAACACGAACATCGCCATCGCGGGGATGCTCCAGGCCAACAACGCCGCGGGCTCGCTCGTCGAGGGTCTTGGCCAGGCGCAGACCGTCGTCGGGCAGATCCGGCGCGACGCCGCCGCGCTCCCCGGCGAGGCGTCGGACTTCGTGCAGGTCTTCCAGACGGCCCTCCCGGCGGCGATCCAGGCCGGGATGCGCAATTCCCTGGACGTCGCGCGCTTCACCAACCAGTTCGGCGCCGTCGGCACGGTCTTCGGCATCGACGCCGCACAGGTCGGCCGCGACCTCCGGTTCATGCTTCAGGGGCACGCCGGGGCGCAGGTCGCGATGTGGAACCAGCTCTCGGCGCTCATCGGCAAGTCCGCCGCTGAGTTCAACAGCATGACGGCGCCCGAGCGACTCGCCGCGATCCAGCGCGCCATCGGGGCCTACGCCCCCATGGTGGGCCGCTTCGGGAACACGCTCACGACGCAGGTGACGACTCTCACGGACACCTGGAACCGGGCCCGCACGACGCTCACCGCGCCCGTGTTCGAGCACGCGAGCAAGCGTCTGGAAGCGCTCAACACGTACCTCGCCGCGCACGGGCCGGAGATCGAGTCGCAGCTGCACCGCTGGGGCCTCGCCGGGGCGCACGCGTTCGACGTGGTGATGGACAAGGGCCGCCACGCCGTGACCTACCTGCGCGAGCACTGGCGCGGTCTCGTCGGAGAGATCCGCGAGAGCATCCAGAGCGCCCTCGCGCTCTACGCGGGGCTCCGCGTGGCCGCGGGGGCGACGGGCGCGATCGGCACGGGCGTCTCCCTCGCGCAGGGCGCCGTCGGCGTCCTCGGGGGCACCGGCGCGGCGACGGTGGGCGCGGCGGGCCTCGCCGCGGGCGCCGGGGCGACGGTGGCCGTCGGCGCGATGGCGTTGGCGGTCCACGACGGTCTCTTCGACCTCGACGCCGCGCTCGTCGAGCTCCAGCCGACGATCACCCTCGTCAAGCAGGGGTTCACCGACTTCGTGACCGAGGCCCGCCCGCTCCTCGCCCAGGTCGGCGCCGAGCTCGCGCAGTCGGTCGTGAACATCGTCACCGCGCTCGGGAAGGTGGCGTACGTGGCGCTCGAATTCGGCGCCGGGGTCGCGCGCGCGTTGCGGTGGCTCAACGAGTTCCGCACGAACGGCCTCGGGATGCTGATCGGCGGGCGCTACGACGCCGTGAACAGCCAGGACGACGTGAACAGTCGCGTCGGGTCGCAGGCGTTCCACGACGCCGAGGCCCAGCGCGACCGCGAGCGGGACCTGCGCGCGGGCGACCTGCGCGCCTTCACCGCCGCCGTCACGCAGCGGCCCACCGACCGGCAACGCGACCCCGCGGCGCAGGCCCGGAAGGGTCACACCACGATCCACAACCACTTCCGCGTCGAGCAGGCCGACAACCCCGAACGCCTCGCCCTCGGCGTGATGCACATCCTCACCCGTGAGCTGCGGAACCCGACGCAGTCGGCCCGGCCCGGCCTCACCACCCTCCGGCCATGACCCAACCCCTCGACGCAAGCGCCTGGACGTTCGAGGAGGTGGACTCCGCGGACGGCGGCGCGCCCCTGCGCGTGGTCTTGAAGGGCAAAGACGCGCCGCTCGGCGGGCGCGGGAGCGGCGGGGCCTTCGACCTCGTCGTCGAGGTGCGCCAGAACGCCTTCTACTACCCCGGCCAGGACACCCCCTCGCGCCAGGTCTCCGGGGTGAAGTACCAGCCCCTCACCATCCGCGGGAACCTCCAAGACCGCGGGGTGGTGGGGCGGGCGCGCGAGCTCGGCGAGCGTCTCCAGCGCCTCGCCACGCGCAAGCGCCGCCTGCGCATCACCTGGGGACCGTGGGCCTACTTCGGGCTCATGGACTCGGTGAAGCTCTCGCCCGAGGGCCTGCGCGACGTGAACTACGAGTGTACCGTCCACATCGACGGACCCGACCTCCCGAACACCGCGCTCGCCGTCGCCATCCCGGTCGAGACGACGCCCGACGACCTCGGCGCCGCGGCGACGGACGGGATGGAGGCGACGAAGGCCGTGGACGACGCCGCGAAGGGCGCGCTCCTGTCCTCGGAGAAATACGCGCTCGCCGTGACGCAAGAGACCTACCTCGACGCGGGCGCGGCGCTCGGCACCCTCCTCGCGGGGCTCTCGGGCGCCGTCGCGATCACCGACGCCGAAGCGGGCCGCGTCACCGCCGCAGGGCGCGCGGCGTCGCGCGAGGCCCTCGGCTACGCGCTCGCCGTGACGGCCGTCCCTGTGCCGGCACACCGCGGGTGGGAGCGGGCCGTCGCGTGGCAGCGCGCGAGCGTGGCCG
>CAZJJQ010000078.1:0-10626 GCA_964546345.1 uncultured Planctomycetales bacterium | reverse complement strand
CGGGGCGCGTGCCCGGCTCGCGTGCCCGGCTCGCGTGCCCGGCTACCGGGCCGCGCGACGGAGCTCGAGGATCAACCGGGTGCCGTCCGTGGCGAGCGTGCCCTCGAGGTCGGAGCCGACGAGCGTCGCGAGGAGGCCGCGCGTCGCAGTCGCCGTGACGAGCAGGCGCTGCGCGGTGTAGAGGGACATGCGGAACGAGGCCAGCTCCACCTCGGCGCCCTTGCGGGCGGGCTCGTCGCGTCGGGCCGTGAGGAGCCCCGCGAGGCGGTCGGCCACCGTCGCGGCGCCGCGACCCAGGGTGACGACGTCGGTCCCCGGGGCGCCGGGGCCCGCGGGCCGGAGCGCGACGGCGCCGGAGGGGGACTCGCCGCCGTAGGGCGCGAGCAGGGGGGCTTGCCCCGCGGCGAGGGGGCTCGTGCCGTTCGAGGGCGGGGGCGGCAGGCCGAAGGCGGCGAGGTCCGGCTGGGCCGTGGACGGACCGACGAGGGCGAGGGCCCACGTGGGGAAGGGGCCGTCGTCCATGGAGGCGAGGACGGCGAGGGGCCCCGCTCCCTCGAGGCGGAGCGCGGCCATCGAGTCCTTGCCGACGGCGAGCGGCCAGCGGAGGCCCGCGTACCAGAGCGCGAGCGCGGTCACGCGGCGGGCCGCCGCGCCGTGCATCACCAGGCTCGCCTCCAGCGGAAGCGTCGTATCGACGCGCCACGGGGCGTCGGCGGCGGCGAAGGCGGCTGCGAGCGCCTTCGGGAGATCGGAGGCGGCGCTCGGCACGAGCTCGGCGCGCACGCGATCGGCGAACGCGTGGAGCGTGACGCGGGACCAGGCGTCGCGGACGAAGGGGACGCGGCCGGCCTCCACCGCGACGACGGCGTCCCCGTGGGGGTCGTCGAGGGGCCGGGCGGCGGTCGCGGGCTTGAAGCCGAGCCCCGCCAGGATGGAGGCCTGGGGCTCGAGGGAGGCCTGCGTCGGCAGGAGGAGGAAGTCCACGAACCTCGGCCAGTCGGCGGTGACGCTCCAGAGCGAGCCCGGCGCGTCGGGCACGGGGCCGTCGCCGACGCCGGCGTGCGTGACGGCGCCCAGGTCCCAGGAGGCCGCGGCCCAGTCGCCGTGCACCGCGAGGTGGCTCGCGTGGCGCTCGGGGAGGTCGGCATCCCGGTAGCGGTCGAGGAGCGGCCCGCGCCGTTCCACCGGCAGCACGACGTAGCGGGGGTCGGGACGCGTGACCGGGTCGAGGAGGATCTCGAGGAGCGGGCGGCGCCGATCGATCCCGGGAAGGTCGGGCACGTTGAGCGCCGCCCCGAGCGCCACGCTCGCGGGAGCGGCCACGGTGCCCACGGGCCCCGGGTCCGCCGCGTTGCGCGCGTCGTAGGCGGCCAGGTCCCGGTAGCGCCAGACGAGGATCGCGTCTTTGGGCACCATCGCCTCGAGCGAGGGTCGGCTCGCGACGGCCCCGTAGACCGCCACGTAGACGAGCCCGAGCAGGAGCGGGAGGGCCGCGAGGGGGAGGCGCCGCCGGCTCCGGGGGGGCGCGGTCGGCACGGGGGGGGCGTCGCTTCGCATGCGGAAGCGCCCAGGATACGCGAAGCGCGCACGGGGGCGGGCCTGCTCCGCACGAATCCGTCGGGGGCGGCCCCGCCCATGGGTATCGTTCTCCCCTCCGATGCCCGCCGTCACCCGCGCTCGCTACGACGCCCTCGTCTTCGACCTGGACGGCACCCTGCTCGACGCCCGGGCGCACCTGACCGAGCGGACGAAGGCCGCCGTCGCGAGGGTGCGCGCGCTCGGCTACCGCGTGGTGCTCGCGACGGGGCGGAGCCTGGCCGGCACCCGGCCCGTCCACGAGGAGCTCGGGCTCGACACGCCCATCTGCTGCTACAACGGCGCGTGGATCGGCCCCCGGGACGGGGGCGAGGTGTGGCACTACGCCCCGATCCCCGACGGCCTCGTCGTGCCCGTGGGTTCGGTCGAGGCGCGGGCGCGCTTCCTGTTCCGGCACCATCGCGAGCACAAGTGGACCGGCCCCATCGGCACGCCGGAGCACCGCCGCGTCGCCGCCTGGTACACGAACGTCCGCGAGGCGCACCCGTCGGAGCACCCGCAGCGCGACCTCCTCCGCGTCAGCATGTTCTTCGACGGCCACGACGCGACGGACGCGGCGTGGGCGACCCTGCCGCCCGAGGCGCGGGAGACCCTCCATCGCGAGGTGTTCCCGATGTCGATCTTCCCGGAGTTCGAGGACGTCCCGCTCGTGCTCTGCGAGGTCCAGCGGAAGGGACGCGGCAAGGCGGAGGTCTTCCGGTGGCTGTCCGAGGTCCACGGCATCGATCCCGCGCGCGTGGTCGCGGTCGGCGACCAGGCGAACGACGTGTCGATGCTCGACGTCGCCGGCCTGGCCGTGAGCATGGGGAACGGCGTGCCCGCCGTGCGGGCGATCGCGGACCTCGTGATCGGCGACCACCGTGAGGAGGGGGTCGCCCGTTTCCTCGAGGACGAGGTCGCGCCGTGAGCCTCGCGCTCTCGACACGCTGGGTGCGCGACGGCTCCGACCGCCTGGAGACGGGCGCGGAGGCGGCGCACGGCCTCGGCTTCCGCGCCGTGCACGCCGCCCTGCCCCCGATCGACGCCGCCACGGCGCTGCCCGCCCTGCGCGCGCGCGGGCTCCACCTCACGGGGGTCTCGACGGCGCCTCTCGAGGCCGCCTCCGCCCTCGGGGGCCTCGTCGCCTCGGCCTCCCAGGCGGCGGCCCGTCTCCAAGGGACGCTGGTGGTCGTGGAGTCGGGGGGGCTGCGGGGGCCGACCCGCGGGACCCTCGAGAGCGCGGTCGAGGAGCTCGCCCGCGCCCTCCACCGGGCCTCGCGCGCCCACGCCGGGCTGGCCCTCGCGCTCCGGACCGCGGACGGGCCCGAGGGGCTGGTCTCGTTCCGCGTCGCGGAGTGGCTGCTCTCGGACCTGGCGGGCCTGCCCATCGGGCTCTGGCTCGACCCGGCCGCGGCGCTCCGCATCGAGCGCACCCCGGGCGGGCCGAAGGTGCTCGACTGGGGCGACCGCTACGGCCGGTCGGTGCTCGGGGTCGCCGTCCACGGCCTGGGTGACGGACGGGGCCATGCGCGACCCGAGGACGATGGGCCCGATTGGGGTACGCTCCTCGGGCTCCTGCCGTCGCGCGCGCCGCGCGTCCTCGAGGTCGGGCCGAACGTGCCCGGCGCCGAGGTCGCCGACGCCCGACGGAACCTGGAGGAGGTCCTCGGCTGGTGATCGGATCGGCCCGGACCCGGTGAGGTGTGCGCATGAGCGGCGGCCACGGTCACGGCGGCGGATCCTCCCACGGTGCGGCGCACGGCCACGGTGCGGGGCATGCCGCGGGCCACGGCGGCGGGCACGACGCCCACGGCGCCGCCGAGGCGCACGGCGACCACGGTCCCGCGGAGATTCCGGCCGCGCCCGCCGAGCGCTGGATCTCGCCCGCCCGCAGCGACTTCGAGCAGCCGTGGCCGGGGAAGGGCCTCCTGTGGCCCCTCGTCTGGACGGGCGTGGCGGGGGTCCTCGCTCTGCTGTCGGTCACCTGGCGGGGACCGATCCTGCAGGGGGAGCACGGCGAGCACGGGGACCACGGAGGGGCCGCACCCCACGCTCCGGGAGCGCACGAGGGGGGAGCCACCCCGACGCATGGCGACGCCGAGCCCACGGGCATGGGGGAGCACGGGAAGTAGGGGGCAGCGGGCCGCCCCGGGCCGTCTCTCGGGCTAGCCCCCGTCCTTCGGGGCCTCGGCCTCGGCGGACTTGAGCTCCCGGACGCAGCGGAACCCCGTCCGTTCGTCGCGGAAGTCCTTGGGGACGGGACGCAGTCGGCGCACGTGCGCCTCCTCCGGCTCGCCGCCGTACCCGCCGCCCTTCACGAGGAAGTGGTCCGGCGCGTCGCTCGCCGTGCGCACGCCGGTCGTGAACTCGCGCACGTTGCCGAGCATCCCGAGCACTCCGTACGCGGAGCGGTCCTTCGCGGAGCGCACGGGCACCGGGGCCGCGAAGTCGCCGTCGTCGGGGAGGCCCCGCCCGCCGCCGGGGAGGTCCTGCTTGAGCTGGGCGCCGGCGGCCACCGCCCACTCGGCCTCGCTCGGGAGGCGCACCGTGACGCCGTCCTTCTTCGAGCGCCACGCGCAGTAGGTGACGGCGTCCTGCGGGGTGATCCCGCGGACCGGGAGCTCCCGGGCGGCCGAGGAGACGACGAACCGGGCGGGATGGTCGGGGTCGGCGTCGAACGCGACCGTGGGCGCCCTCGCCTTGCGCTCGTCGTCCACCTTCAGGCTCTCGAGGAACTCGAGGTACTCGCCGTTGGTCACCTCGTAGCGGTCCATCAGGAACGGGCCGACCGACGCGGGGAGGCTCGGCGCCTGGAAGGGAGGCCCTCGGTGGTCCACCGTGTCTCCCACCGGCACCACGAGCGCGCGATCGGCCGGGATCTCGCCCGGCGCCACCGGGACCACGAGGGTCCGCGGCGTCTCCTTGCCCGGGTCGCGTCCGCTGTCGCGCCACTCGAAGGGCACCACGAACGGGATGCGCAGCCCCCCTTCGCCCCCCACCTTCAGACGGTAGTCGCCCGGGCGGATCGCCAGGTCGGCGCCCGACTTCACCTCCGTGCTCGTGCCGCGCACGACGTCCTCGAGGACCGCCGTCTCGACGCCCTTCGGCAGGGAGATCCGGTAGTAATGCGCGGCGAAGCGTGCGCCCAGGGCCTCCGCGCGCGCCGTCAGCGTCTCGCCTGCGGAGCCCCGCACGCTCGCGATGGCCCGCGACTGGGCCTCGAGGTCGCCCGCGAGCAGGTCGTGGACACGGGCCGCTTCGCCGATCCCGAGCGAGCTCGCCGACCGGGACACCTCCTCCGCGCGCCGCTCGAGGGCTTCGAGGCTCTGGGTCGCGCTCTCGGCGGAGAAGCTCGCGCCGCCGAGCATCCCGCCGCCGCCGCCGAACAGCGACGGTCCGACGAGCATGCCGAGCAGCAGGCAGCCGACTCCGGCGAGGGCGGTGGGCAGGTGGCGTCGCAGGCCTCGCCCGACCTGGTGGACCACGGCCGCTGCCGAGCCGCCCTGCTCCGCCTGGGCGCGGGTCTGCGCGCCCGACAGCCAGGCGGACACGTCGGCCGCGAGGGACCGCACGTTCACGTACCGCTCGGCCGTCTTCGGGGCCATCGCCTTGCGCGCGATGGCCGCGAGGGCCGGCGGCGCGCTGGCCGGGATCGTGACGTAGATGCCCTCCCGCGCGTCCCGGAACAGGTCGTCGAGCGTGCGCAGGCCCACGTCCTCGAGCCGCGAGAGCTTGTCGGCGCACAGGTCGGCCTTCGTGTCGTCGCCCGAGGACCGCGCGGCCTTCTCGGTCTCCCGCAGCGCCTCGATCCGGCGCTTGAGCTCGAGGCGCGTGATGGGGGAGGCCGCCGCGATGGGCGCCTCGCCGGTCAGGATGAAGTGGAGGATGCCGCCGAGGCCCCAGACGTCGGTCCGCTCGTGCACGGTGCCGCGCGCCTGCTCCGGGGCCAGGAACCGCGGGGTGCCGACGATGCCCGCGTCCTCGGTCGTCGGGGCGATGACGTTGTTCGACGTGCGGCTCTTGCGCTCGAGGACGTGGCAGATGCCGAAGTCGATCACGTACGGGCGCAGCGTGCGCGAGTCCACGAGGACGTTGTCGGGCTTGAGGTCGCGGTGGACGACGCCGTTCTCGACGTTGGCGACGTGCAGGCCCTCGCAGATCGGGAGGAACACGTTCGACACGAGGGCCTTCGTGTCCTCGAGCGGGCGCAGCGTCGCGTACCGTGACAGGCTCCCGTCCCGGCCCATCTCGACGATCTCGGTGAGCGTGAACGGCTTGTAGAGCAGCTCCATCGTGAAGTAGGGGCGCCCCTCGTGCTCTCCGCGATCGAAGACCGGCATCAGGTTCGGGTGCTTGAGGTTCGCCTGCACCTCGATCTCGCGCAGGAACCGGGTCCGCATCGCGTCGGACTGGTCTTTCCCGAGGAACTTGAGCGCGACGTACCGGTTCGTCGTGGGGTCGAAGGCCCGGTAGACGGTCCCGGTGCCGCCCTGGCCGACGGCTTCCTCGAGGGTGTAGCGCCCGACCACCGTGCCCGGCGCGAACTCCGCCACGATGGGCGGCTCGGCCTCCTCGGCGGCCTTGCCCTTGTCCTCGCGGGCCTTGTCCTTGCGGGAGCGCACGACCTCGCCCTCGCGCTTCGCGTCGGCCGCCTTGGCGGGAGGAGGGGGGCTCGGGGGGACGGCGGCCGCCGTCGTCGCAGGAGCGGCCGTGGGCGCCGACGACGTCTTGGTCGCCGTCGCGGGCGCCGCCGCCGTGGGAGCGGCCGCCTTGGCCGTCGCGGTCGCCGCAGGTGCGGCCGCCTTGGCGGGCTCCGCGTCCACCACGCGGACGTTCGGCTTGCCCTCGGACCAGGTCACCGCGAGGGCCTTCTTGCACGCCACGCAGGTCGCCCGGAGGGAGCCGCCCTTGCGGAGGGAGGACATGTCGCCCCGGTGCTTCTGCCCGCAGGCGGGGCAGAAGAAGACGTCGTCGGAAGGCGCGGGTGCGGGCTCGGGGGGCGGGCTCATGGGCAGGAGTCTAGCCCGACCCCCACGTGAAGGAAACGAGGTCGGCGGCATCCACGCGGGACGTTCGGACCCCTCGAGCGCGCGCGCCCGCGCGACCGCGCACGGCGGCGCCCGCGGCGCCGTGGGCCGCGGGCCTCGGCGACCGTCGCCCTGGGGTCAGGGCTGCGTCCCGGAGGCGGCGGGTCCCTCGGGCGCGGCCGCGGGGAACCAGCACGACACCGTCGTCCCCGCCCCCGGTGTGGAGTCGATGCGGATCTCCCCCCCGAGGTCCACGAGGATGCGGCGGCAGATGGCGAGCCCGAGCCCGGTCCCGCTGCTCTTCGTGCTGAAGTCGGGCTCGAAGAGGCGCGCCCGGTTCTCGGGCGGGATCCCGACCCCGTCGTCCGTGACGGTCACGAGGACGCCCGGCGTGGCGGTCCCCGGCACGATCGCGGGCCGCGAGCGCACCTCCACGCGCACCCGGCCCTTCGCCGGGTCGAGCGCCTGGACCGCGTTCGCCACCAGGTTCACGAAGACGCGGCGCAGCTCGTCCTGGTCCCAGCGGACCGGCGGCAGGCCGTCCGCGAGGTCGGCCGTGATCGCCGCCTCCCCCTGCTCCGTGCCGTAGAGGGCCACCACCGAGCGCAGGACCTCGTTCAGGTCGCACGGCCGCACGGTGCGCGGCGGGAACCGGGCGAACGCGGCGAAGTCGTTGGCGATGCGCGAGAGGGCATCGATCTGCTCGAGGATCACGCGCGTGGTGGGCTCGAGCATCTCGCGGGCGAACGCGGGGTCGGTCTTGGCGGTCGCCTGCAGCTGCTGGAGCATCAGCTTCATCGGCGTGAGCGGGTTCTTGATCTCGTGGGCCACCTGACGCGCCATCCCGCGCCACGCGGCCTCCCGCTCGGCCTTCGCGGCCCGCTCGCGGGCGGTGCGCAGCTCGCCCGTCATGGAGTTGAACGCGTGGACGAGGGTGCCGAGCTCGTCCCCGCGCCGCCCGGGGATGGCGAGGTCGAGCTCGCCGGCCGCCACGCGCTTGGTGCCCTCCGCGAGGTCGTCGAGCGGCTTCGCGAGGCTGCGCGAGGTGTACATGCCGATCACGACGACGAGCACGAGGGTGAGCAGGTACGCGGCGAGGAGCACGCTCCCGGTCTCCGCCGCCTGCTGTTCGGCGCTCGCGCTGTCGTAGATGAGGGGGACCGACACCGTGCCCCACGGTCGGCCCGGCGCGTTGAGGATGGGAGCGTAGCCGACCCGGACCGTGCGCCCGGCGAAGGTCTCGTCGCGGACGGCGAACGGTCGCCCGTGGAGCTCGGTGGCCTGGAACACGGTGGCGGGCAGGCGGGACGGCAGGAGCTCGGCGTCCACGAGCCCGCGGAGGCTCGTGGTGCGCACGTCCCCGTTCACGTAGAGGCTGAAGTCGGCCGAGTAGACCTGCCCGTACGTGGGGAGGCTCGCGAAGCTGCGCTGGTCGGGCGGCTGGGCCTCGAGGTCGGCGCGCGCGGCGCGCACGAGCGTCTCCTGCCGTCGGCGGAACTGCTCCTCGCTGCGGTCGAGCGCGTCGCGCCAGTTCGCGTAGCCGAGGAAGAGGAGCGGCACGACCGAGACGAGGAAGTACGAGCCGAGGATCTTGTCCTGGAGGCGCGGACGCCAGCCCCGGAGGCCGAACGCGAGGACGAGCAGGGCCAGGATCGAGCCGGCCCCAGCGCCGACGACGAGGATGCGGGCCAGCGCGAAGAGGAGGCGGTCGGCCCCCGCGTCGGCGAGCCGCGCGACGAGCACCCCGCGGTCGCCCGCCGAGATCGCGGCCCAGGGCCTCCCGCCCGAGGCTTCCGAGGGCTCGAGCCACGCGGGATCCACGAGCGTCGAGGCCGGCGGCAGGGAGGGGGGCTCGAACCACCTCGCCTCCGGGTCGTCGCTGGCCACCACGCGGCCCTCGGAGATGAGCGAGAGCCACAACGCGTGGGCCCGCCCGCCCCGGCGCCCCTCCTCCGCGGGTCGGGCGGCGATGCGCGGGGTCAGCCCCTCCAGCTCGACGGCCATCGCGTCGGGCACGATGACGGTGACCGTGCCGAGGAGCGTCCCGTCGGCGCCGCGGAGGCGCTGGCGGCCGACCACGCTGCGCAGGGTGCCGTCCCGGCCGCCCGCCACCTCGAGCCCCGAATCGTCCTCGGCGCGGGGGTCCGGAGCCCCGCGGGGGAGGCGTCCCGGCGGAGGCGTGTTGAGCGCGAACCGGTCGAGGATCGTCCCCGCCGCGCTCCAGACGACCACCATGACGTCGTCTTCGCTCGTCGGGCTGAAGCCCATGCGCAGCCATGCGTAGAGGGCGAGGCCCTTCGGGAACTGCCCGCCCTCCTGGTTCCACCGGGCGATGGCGTCGGCGATGTAGGAGTCCTCGCTCAGCCGGGCGAACCAGGTGCCCGCACGCGCCTGCACCGAGTCCTCCCGCGACACCAGCTCCACCAGCTGGGCCTTCACGTCCGCGCGGGTCGCGATGGCGGTGCCGGTCCACAGCGCGGGGAACAGGAGCGCCGACGAAAGGACCGATACCAGGAGCACGCGGCTCGGGGCCCCGGGGCGCGGGGCTCCCGGCCGCAGGCGTCCGAGGAGCGTCGCCGTCCCGGGGACCAGGAGCACGATCCACGCCGGGAAGCCCTCCGGGGTGCGGAGCGCGGCGAGGCCGGCGATCGTGGCGGCCGCGAGCACCACGACGGGCAGGGTCGGCAGGCGCGGGAGCCCCGCCAGGGCGAGGCGGATCCCCGCGCGGCTGAGGATCCAGGCCGTGCCCGTCCCCGCGCACAGGGCCAGGAGGAGCAGGCCGCGCGGGAGGTTCGGCACCAGCGAGCCGGGTCCGAAGAAGTCGAGCTGGCTGTGGATCGTCGCCGCCTCGACGAGGGTCAGCCACACGACGATGCCGAGCGCGCCGAGGGGCGGGCCCAGCAGGCAGACGGCGCGACCGAGGCTCCGCCTCGGCGTGGGCGGGGAGGTCGCGAGGCTCCGCGTGGCCAGCGCCGCCGCCAGCAGGAGCGCGACGGCGGACAGCATCGCGTCGCCCGGGCTCGCGAGCCATCCACCCCAGCCCATCACCCCGAAGTCGAGGCTGCGGAACGCGGGCTCGAGCTCGCGGAAGCGCCGATGCGGCTCGAGCAGGACGAGCGCGTGGCGCGCCAGGAGGCACAGGAGGCCCGTGGCCCCGTCGCGCGGGAGCCCCCGCCGCAGCCGCCCGCGGAGGCCGAGCGTCGCGGCGACGAGCGCCAGCAGCCCGAGACCCAGCCGTTCGAAGCCTTGGCGCCGCAGCACGCCGTCGCGCACCTCCTCGCGGAGGCGGTCCTCGTCGGGCGCCTCCACCTCCACGGCGAGGGTGGGGGGGAGCCCGGAGGCCCGGGACGGGACGGGCAGCCGCCGGATCGTGGCAGCCGCGGGGTGCGCCAGGGCCTCCGGAGGCAGCACGCGCACCTCGCGCACGCGGAACCGCGCCGCCCAGCGGCGCTCCACCGTCGTGTCCACGGGCGCCTCGCCGCGATCGCGGAGGATCACCGTGGCGCGCGCGGAGCCTCCGTTCGGACCCTCCGCCTGGACCAGGAGGGCCCGGAGGAACGGCCCGGCGTGGTAGGTCGTGTCTCCGCTCGCGAACGAGGCCTCCCAGGGGCGCGGCGCCCCGGGCAGGTCCTTCGGCGTCACGGGCTCGCCGGACCACACGTCGGAGCCGCCCGGGTCCTCCCAGGACAGCCCGTCCACCCCCGCCTCCGTGCGCAGCGCCTCGAAGGCCTCGAACTGGGCCGACCGTGCGCGTCCGGCGGCGGAGAGCGTCGCGGGCACCCGGGCGAGGGCGCCCCGCGCCCTCGAGAGGGCCTCCGAGAGCTCTCCCTCCACGTGCTGGGCCGCCGCGTCCAGGAGCCGCTCCCGGACGGTCGCGAGGTCCTCGGGCTCGCTCGCGCAGGCGCCCCCGAGGCACGCGGCGGCGCCGAGCGCGGCGGCGAGCGTCCACCCGATGGCGGAGCGCGAGGGGGGGCGCGACGCGTCGGCCATGGGGGGAGTGTACGGCGCCCGAGGCCGCAACCGC